>JBDRTP010000480.1:0-12698 GCA_043823965.1 Chloroflexota bacterium | reverse complement strand
AAGATTTACCAGCGCTTCGATCAGCGCAATAACCTGACCGTCGGGCGGCCCAACTGGGATGAAACGATCATGAAGTACACCAGCAAGACCGGGCAGACAAAGGCCAAACGCATCCTGGAAAACAAGCCCGGTTTCCATCTGCCAGATTATGCCCTGTTTGGGGCATCCGGCGTGCTGGCGGAGAGCCTGGGGAGCAAGATCAACCACACCAACCGTGGGGTGACAACCTGGGCCTCGCTGGGCGCCAAACTGCCGGAGGGTGTCAATCGCTGGGAAGGCTCACCCGAAGAAGCCACGGCCATGATAAAGCGGGTGGCGCGCTTCTTCTGCGCGGACCTGGTGGGTGTGGTGCCCCTCGACCGGCGCTGGATGTTCTCACATGCTGCCTGGATGGACGGGGCGCACAAAGAAATTGTGTTCAAAAATGTAGAGTCTCCGGCCGAAACTGACGAACAACTGGTGATCCCGGAAAAGATGGGCTGGGTGATCGTGATGGGCACGCGCATGGACAGCGAGATCATCAAGTATGCCCCATCACCCGTCGGCTGCGCTGGCACGCACATCGTTTACAGCCAGATGGCGCTCCAGGTGGCCGGGCTGGCGGAGTTCCTGCGCGGCCTGGGTTACAACGCCATCCCCTCGCTCAACGATCTGGCGTTGAATATTCCGCTGGCGATTGACGCCGGTTTCGGCGAGCAGGGACGCAATGGCAAGTTGATCACACCCACGTTCGGTCCCAGCGTGCGACTGTGCAAAGTTTTTACCGACCTGCCAATGGTGCGCGATACCCCGATCCGTTTTGGCGTGAAAGAGTTTTGCATGGTGTGCCTGAAATGCGCCGAGACTTGCCCTTCGAAATCAATTCCCACCGGCGAACCGGCCTGGTGCGGGCCAAGCATTTCGAACAACCCGGGCGTTTATACCTGGCACCTGGACAACGATTCCTGCCGCCGCTATTGGGCCATGGGCGTGGCGGACAATTGCACCATCTGCATCCGCAGTTGCCCGTTCACCAAACGCCCCGGCTGGATGCACGACCTGACCCGCACCGCCATCTCCAATATCCCCGCATTGGATCCGCTCTGGCGCAAGATGGATGACGTTCTGGGGTATGGCAGGGATCAGGATGCTGCACGCTTCTGGAAGTAGCCTGGAGGTGTTGCTATGTTGGCAGTTGTTTTTACGCAAAAAGATGAATTTCGGTTGGAAGAAGTAAAGCAGCCCAAACCCGCCGCTGGTCAGGTGTTGGTGAAGGTGCGCTCCACGACCATTTGCGGGACGGACGTGAAAATACTGCACGGGACAGTACCAATGGTCGTATTTCCGCACATTCCCGGCCACGAGTTCGGCGGCGAAGTCGCGGCAGTTGGGGCGGGAGTCAGTAGGCTACCCGTGGGCACAAAGGTCGGGGTGGAGGCGCACGCAGGCTGCGGCGAGTGCCCGCGTTGCAGCGAAGGCCTGTATAATCTATGTGAAAATTATGGCAATCACCAGAAAGGGCATGCCCACATCGGTTTCACCGTAGCGGGTGGACTGGCGGAATATTGCGTGGTTCCCGCCCGCTCGGTACACCCCCTGCCGGATGGATTGGACTGCGACCACGGCGCTTTCACAGACACGGTCGGCATCGTCTTGTGGGCGTTTGAGCGCGCCGGGGGGGTGCAGGGTGGAGAGAATGTGGTGGTCGTCGGGCCGGGCGCGCTGGGGCTGCTGGCAGTGCAGATTGCCCGCGCTCAGGGAGCGGGTCGGGTGATCGCCATCGGCGCTGCGTCGGATCGCGAACGGCTGGAACTGGCGGGCTGGATGGGAGCGGATGATGTCGTTGTCACCGATCAGGATGTCAACCCCGCGCAGGTCGTGCGCGACCTGACTGCGGGACAGGGGGCGGATCTGGTGGTTGAGTTCGCCGGTACGGCCGAGGCCGGGAGACATTCGCTCGAAATGGCCCGCCGGGGAGGCCGTGTAGTGCTTGGCGGAGCCACCAGCCCGGGACAGATGCTGCAAGCTGACTTGAGCGTCATCGTGCGGAAACACCTGGATGTGTTTGGGTCAATGGCCAACCCGCGCGGTATTTCCGGGCGCGCCAACCTGCTTATGCAAACCGGACTGGTGGATATCCAACCCTTGATCACCCATCACTGCCCGTTGAGCGAATTTCCTCGCGCCTGGGAGATTTTTACCGGTCGAGAAGAGGGCGTGATTCGGGTGATGTTGCACCCATAAGGAGAACCTATGCGCGCACTGGTCAAAACGGCCTCCGGGCCTGGCAATTTGGAAGTACGGGATGTCCCTGTCCCGCAAATCGAAGCAGGTGAAGTGTTGGTCAGGGTGCGAGCGTGCGGGATTTGCGGGAGCGATTTGAAGATCCAGGATGACCAACACCCGAATACGCCGCCAGTAGTGATCGGCCATGAGTTTGCGGGGGAACTAGTCGAAGTCGGCGGGGGCGTTTCGGGCTGGAAAGTCGGCGACCGTGTCGTATCCGAGCAGCATGTCAAGGCCTGCGGTCGCTGCCGCCAGTGCCTGACGGGAAATGCCTTCGCCTGTAGTTCCAAACGCGCCCCTGGCTATTTCACCGATGGGGCATTTGCCGAGTTCATCAAAGTTCCTGCCTGGCTGCTGCATCGCATCCCGGAGAATCTGAATTATGTCGAGGCGGCTTTCAGCGAACCATCGGCGGTCGCGGCACACGGGATGCTGGACCGTACGGGGATCGCCCCGGAGGATGTTGTCCTGATTTTGGGCTGCGGCCCAATAGGGCTTGTGGCGGCCAAAATGGCACAGGTTTCGGGTGCATCAAAAGTTATCATTACGGGTGTAGACCGCGACGAAACCGCCCGCCTGCCGAAAGCCCGCGAACTGGGCATAGACCACGTGGTCAATGTCATGCAAACGGACCTGGCCGGGTTAGTCAATGACCTGACGCAGGGAGAGGGCGCGGATGTGGTCATCGAACTATCCGGCGCGCCGCCGGCGATTGCGCAGGCTTTCCAACTGGCGCGCCGCCTTGGACGCGTCGGCATCATCGGCCAGCCGCCCGCCGATGAGATCAAAATCCCTTATCGTCAGGCGCTGTTCCGTGCGCTGATGGTCTCATTCAGCTATAGTTCCAAATACACCAGTTGGGAAAGAGTTCTTTCAATGTTCGAGCGCGGCGCGATCCGACCCGCGCAGTTCATTACCCACGTCTTGCCATTGGAAGAATGGGAGCGCGGCTTTGATCTCTCGCGCAGCGGCGAGGCTGTAAAAGTCATTTTGGAACCGTGAGTCCACTGCCGAAGGCCTACTCGACAAAAAGACATTTACCACGAAGTCACCGAGTAGGCCTTCGGCAAAGGCACGAAGTTTCATTATCAATAATCTTTGTGCCTTCGTGTCTTGGTGGTAAAAAGATGTTTTTTTAGGCAGCCAGTATAACAATTAGGAGAGAAACTATGAACATCCCGAAAACCATGAAAGCCGCCGTGCTATTCAATTTTGGCGACCTGCGGGTCACTGAGGTAGCAGTGCCTGCTCTTATAGCAGGTGAAGCGCTGGTAAGGGTCAATTCGGTCGCCATCTGCGGAAGCGACCCCGCCATCATCGCCAAAGGCTGGAAGGGCTATCCCAAATTAGGCGAATTCATTCCGGGGCACGAGTTCACCGGCACGGTGGTCGCCATTGCGCCAGATGTGACTGAACTCCAGGTAGGCGACCGGGTTGCCGTCGAACCGCATAAAGGCTGTGGCCGCTGCGAGAATTGCCTGCGCGGCCTGTACACCACCTGTCTGAATTACGGGAACTATGAAAAAGGTCACCGCCATTACGGCTTCAGCACGAACGGTGGATACGCCGAGTACGCCGCCTGCCATGTCAATACCCTGCACAAGATACCCGACAGCATTTCATTCGAAGAGGGCGCCCTGCTCACCGGGGCAGGGACAGTGTTGTATGGCTACGAGCGCATCGGCTGGATCAGGCCGGGTGAAACCGTCGTGGTGACCGGGCCGGGGGCGATTGGGCTGATATCGGCGCACATCGCGAAAATCCTCGGCGCGGGTCGCGTCATTCTCACGGGCACACGCGAGGATCGGCTCGCCGTCGGCCGGCAGATGGGCGTTGATATTACGGTCAACGTGCGCGAGGTCAACGTGGTAAAGAAGATCATGGAATTGACGCATGGCATCGGCGCAGATATGGTGGTCGAATGTACCGGTCAGGCAGGCCCCGCAGCCGAGGTGCTGGAGATCATCCGCAAGAATGGCCGCATCTCCTATAATGGCATCTACCACGAGCCGGTGACGCTTCAACTCGACAAGATCGTCCAGTGGAACCTGCTCATCACCGGCCCAAAGGCGGAGGGGATGCTGAACCTGGAGCGGGCGATACCGCTGATGGCTGATGGCCGCATGAACCTCAAGCCGTTGATCACCCATCGTTTCAGCCTGGACGAGATCACCAAAGCCTTTGAGACGTTTACAGGCCGTGTGGGCGGAGCCATCAAAGTGATTGTCCAACCCTGAGAAACGAGAGGTGAAGATGAGCAAATACAACTGGCAGATCCCGCCCACTGGCGGACACATGGACGCCGCGGATGGCATCTATTTCCAAAACATGACCATGCTGGAGGTCGAGGCGCGTTTGAAGAAGAATGACTTGATCATCATCCCGGTTGGCAGCACTGAGGCACATGGTCCCCATGCTTGCTACGGGGAGGATACCTTCCTGGTTACGCGCATGGCGGAAGCGGTAGCCAGGCAAACCGGTTGCACCGTCTCGCAGCCCATCTGGTTTGGCAGCCATCCCTATCATCATATCGGCATGCCGGGGACGATCCCGGTGGACGAGGATACCTTCACAGCGTACCTGTCTTCCGTGATCGCCGGATTCTGGAATGCGGGCTTCCGTAAGCAAATCCTGCTCAACGGGCACGGGCAGGAATATGTCATCCCGACCGCTATTCACCGCTTTGCCAAGAAATATCAAGTGCCGTCCATCCTGATCAACCTCAACTGCTACTACGCCATCCAGCCTTATGTAAAAGACAAAGCGCACGGAGGCCCATTCGAGACTCCTTTTGTTCACGCCGACGAGGCCGAGACTTCGTTTTCGCTGGGTTTGTTCCCTGAAATGATTCACATGCAGGATGCAGTGGACACAGAAGCGCACGGCTTCCTGCCGCCCGGCCACGTGGACTCGGCCGCCAATGCCTATCAGCGCGCCATCCCCTGGTACGGGTATGTCGGTTTGGGCACGATCGAGATCATCGGCAACCCGGAGGGTGTGATCGGTAAAGCCACCCTGGCGGATGTGGAAAAGGCGCGTCCCGGCCTGGAAGCCTTGCTGGATTACATGGTCAAACTACATGATGACATCCTGGAGCGTTTCCCGGTTGGGAAATTGCCAGACGCCAACTTGGTCACCCAACGCTTTACCCAGGCAGAAGTGGACGAACTGCTGAAAGGGCCGTTGAACGGCGGCAAGCATCTCTACACTGTCGCCTGGCCGCCCAGCTAACATGACCGATGTCGTTACATTTGGTGAGACGATGATCCGTTATCAAAATAACAGGAGGCAAAACCGATGAAATCCCATTTTGAGATTCTGACAAGCCTGCTTGAAGAAAAAATCGTTGCCATCGTCCGGCTTGACAGCGGGGAGCAACTGGTCAAGGTAGCCGAGGCGCTCAAAGCTGGCGGCATTTCGGCCATCGAGTTCACCTTTTCCACGCCGGGGGCGTTGGCTATGGTGAAGGCGGCCTCTGCTCATTTCGGCAGCGAAGTGCTGCTTGGCGCAGGCACAGTCCTGGACCCGGAAACGGCGCGGGCGGCGATCCTGGCTGGCGCGCAGTTCATTGTCACCCCGTCGGTAAACCTCGCCACAATCGCAATGTGCAAACGCTATGGCAAGCCCATCGTGGCCGGGGCCATGACCCCCACGGAAATAATGACCGTTTGGGAAGCAGGCGCGGACCTGGTGAAAGTCTTCCCGGCCAGCGCCATCGGCGGGCCGGACTATATCAAGGCCGTGCTTGCTCCCCTACCGCAACTGAGACTGGTGCCGACCGGCGGCGTCAGTGCAGACAATGCGGCTCAGTTTCTCAAGGCGGGAGCTGCCGCCGTTGCTGTGGGCGGAAACCTGGTGGATAAGAAAGCTGTGGCGCGCGGCGATTGGGCGGCCATCACCGCAGAAGCGCAGCGTCTGGTCGCTGCCGTCCGGAGCGTCTCGGCATGAACTACAAAATCCTGGTCGCCACCCGTTCGTTTGGCAGCACCTCGTCAAAACCGTGGGATGTATTGAATCAGGTCGGCTGCGTGCTGGTCAAGGCGGACATGTCCCAGAAGATGAGCGAAGAACGTCTCATTGGGTTGTTGCAGGGCGTGGACGGGGCCATCATCGGGGTCGTCCCGATGACCGCCCATGTGCTTGAAAACGCTCCCGCCTTGAAGGTAGTCAGCATGCACGGCGTCGGCGTGGATCATATTGACTTAACGGCAGCAGCCCGGCGGGGAGTCGTGATCGCAAACTGCCTGGGAACGAATGACCAATCCGTGGCGGATCTGACCATCGGCTTGATGATATCCATCGCCAGGAATATCCCATCAGTAGATAGCAAATTGCGCCACGCAGGCTGGGGGACACATGCGGGCAATGAGTTATGGAAGAAAACCATTGGGTTGGTCGGCCTGGGGCGGATTGGGCGCGGCGTCGCCAAACGGGCGCTTGGCTTCGACATGCAGGTGCTGGCTTACGATCCCTACGTGAAGTCCAGCGAGGTGGAGCAGGGCATCTCGCTGGTAAGTTTTGACGAAGTATTGAAGGAAGCCGACTATATCTCCCTGCACGCGGCGTTGAGCGAAGAAACTCGTCACATGATCGGCGCGGCTCAATTGAAAGCCATGAAGCCAACTGCCTATCTCATCAACACTGCCCGCGGCGCGCTGGTGGACGAGGACGCGCTGTATAATGCGCTGGCGCAGAAGCAGATTGCCGGGGCTGCCCTGGATGTGTTCAACGAAGAGCCGCCCAAAGACAGCCCGCTCCTGCAATTGGAGAACCTGGTGATTACGCCGCACATCGGCGCGCATACCCGCGAATCCATCGAGCGCATGGGTGTTATGGCCGCCGAGAATGTGTTGCAAACTCTGCAAGGCGGCGCGCCTCACTACCGGGTAGCGTAACTCGAAAGCAAAAATGACCCAAAACCAACACACCGCCTGGTTTTTAGGCATAGACCTGGGCACAGGGAGTTGTAAAAGTATCATCATAGATGCGCAGGCGCATTTGCTCGGCTTTGGCGCCTGCGGCTATGTCAAACGCGAAAATATGGGCCAGTTGGGAGAACAAGCCCCGGAGGATCTGCTACTTGCCATGCTCCGCTCCGTGCGCGCCGCCGTCGAGGATGCGGGAGTATCCCCCAACACATGCCAGGCGATCAGTATCGGCGGCGTCTATCACAGCTTGATTGCCATTGATAAGTCTGGCGCGCCGCTCACTGGGGTCATCACCTGGGTGGGTGACCAAGCCACGAAACAGGCTCAAGCGGTGCGAGACGCGCAGTACGCCAACGAGCTATATCAGCAAACCGGCTGCCCGGTGCACAGTCTATTTCCCCTGTACAAATTGATCTGGCTACGAGAGGAACAGCCGCACATCTTCAAACAGGCTGTCCGTTTCATCTCTGCAAAAGAATACATACTCAACCGCCTCACGGGAGAGTATATGATTGATTTCGGCGTCGCGGCCGGATCAGCTCTCCTGAACACACATACCCTCGAATGGAACATCCCATCTCTGGAACTTGCAGGGATTCGTGCCAGCCAGCTTTCGCCATTAGTAGACCCTCGGCAAATTCTCAAAGGCTTGAATCCCGAATTGGCCGCTCAGATGGGCCTCCCCAAAGATACACCCCTCGTGCTCGGTTCCGCCGACGCGGTCAATTCCAGCCTGGGCGCTGGAGCTGTGCGATGGGGGCAAGCAACCTGCATGATCGGCACCAGCGGCGCGTTCCGCATCATCGCCCCTCATGCCATGCTGGACAAACAAGCCCGCAGTTATTGTTACGCCATTGACCAGGATCACTGGCTGGTGGGAGGCGCGATCAACAACGGCGGATTGGCGTTGACCTGGCTGCGGGATGCCTTCAACCAGATGTTGCAAAGCCAAATGAAGGACGCCCGCATCTCTTTTGACGATTTGGTTGCTTCCGCTTTAAAGATCCCTCCCGGCGCTGACGGCTTGATCTGCCTCCCCTTCTTCGCCGGCGAGCGCAGCCCGTACTGGAACATGAACGCCCGCGGCGTCTTCTTCGGGCTGACCCTTAGTCACGACGCCCGTCACATGGCTCGAGCGCTGATGGAGGGAGTTGCCTACCGCTTGCGCAGTGTACGCGATGCCCTCGACGATCTGGGCGCAGAGGTGAAGGAAATCCGTGCATCCGGTGGGTTCACGCGCTCAGACTTGTGGCCACAGATCGTTGCCAGTGTGCTCAATCACGAACTGGCGGTGCCTGCCAGCGGTGAAACCTCCAGCCTGGGCGCGGCCTTCTGGGCGCTGCTGAGCAGCGGGGTAGTCGAACGCTTCGAAGATTTACATTCTCTGGTACCATTAGATAAAACATATCAACCCAACTCCCAAGAGTCCCTGTTTTATGATTCACTCTATCGGATTTACATGGATTTGTATTTTCGGTTGGGCGAATCGTTCGAGCAAATTTCTGCCTGCCTTGTTTCTCACCAGGAGGCCAAATGAGCGACCACCTAGAAATGATTCACACTGAAGAGAATGACCCGGTATACAATATGCCTTATACTCCCGCAATAAAGGTGCGGTCAGGTGCCACTGTCTATGTCGCCGGTGTCACCGCCGCGCCGGTCTATCATCACCACCCGCACATCAAATCGGATTTTGAACATATTCCACTGGATGCCGGGGAACAAACGAGGATGGCCATGCAAAACCTGCGCAAGGTGCTTCGGGCTGCGGGAGGGGATTTGACCGACATCGTGCAACTCTTCCGTTTTATCTGTGATATCGCCAGGAATCAGGATGCCATCAACAAAGTGATGGCCGAGTATATGGGTGACCACCGCGCGACAAGCACGACTGTCGAAGTGAACCGACTGGCGACGGACGACAGGCTGGTGGTCGAATTGGCTGCTGTCGCTGTCGCCGCGGAATGATCCAAATTGTATCGGAAGTGCATTCAAAATCCATCTTGTTCGTAGGAGGTGCTTATGCTGAACGATCAATAAACCTCAAAGAATGCTGCATGTGATGTGCGTTTCATCACCCAGAGTGTCATTCTGAGACGCTGGTGTTCTTCCAGCAGCGAAGCCTGCCCTGAGCCTGCGAAGGGGTGACAGGCCTGAGCAGTTACAAATAATCCTGCTTTTTGAGACACCGAATCGGGAGGGATGTTCTTATGACTGACTTGGCGATTCTAATACTTCGGGTTTTCCTGGGCATTGTGATGATTCCCCACGGTGTGCATAAGTTGCAAATACGGAATGTTCTCGATAAGAAGTGGCGCGACGAGTATGGCTTCCCCGTAGGATCCGTTCTGTTAACCGGCATTATCCAAATTGTCGGTGGAGTGGCGTTGATCCTTGGGGTTTACGGTCGCTACAACGCCTTGATTCAGGCTGTGATCATGGTGGTGGCAACGTACGTCAGTATCTGGAAGCACCGCGAGCCATTCCCCAGCCTGCCCACAGGAAAGGGCTGGGATGTTAACTTTTTGCTGGTAGGCGCATTCGTCGTATTGATGCTCTTGGGCGATGGCAGCTGGGCCTTGCTTGGGTGGTAAATGTAACCTAAGATCACGATTTGTAATGACGACTTCAGTCGTGCGGAGAGGAAGGCGGCTGAAGTCGCCCCTACGGACGACTTTCGTGGTCTACTGATATTGCTGATATTCACTCAGGGACTTGTATTAATGCGCGTGGTGGATAGGCCAGTGGGCAACTATCCTCCTCCGTTAAGCGATAGTAACTTTGTCCTGCGCACCCCCGGCAAAGTATTGTCCCCTCGAGGATAACTTCGCGCTCGTTGATGATCTCTTCACCGCAAAACTCACAATTAACCCTACAGCCCGGCTTGCTCAACAGCTTTTCGAGTGGGATACTGAGTTCCACCTGTTGAACTTCCAGCAGGTCTGCGTCGGACATTACCTGGTAGGCTTCCAATTGAGCATGCCACCGGCTTTTCGCGTCAGGCGCTTGCCTCTTTGCGATTGCACGGATTTCCCTCTTGGGCGCGATGCGAACAGCTTTGTCGCACCGCATGTCCACGAAAGTTGCCGCGACCTTGCCAAAATCCAGGACCCTCAGCCTGCGATTGCCCACCGTACAGCCGGTGGCCACCGACACAGCGTCGGCAGCGCAACCGTCCGTTTCCACCAGAATCAGGAGTCGTTGGTCATCGTTGGGCATCTCCAGGCCAAGCACCCGTCCGGCAAGCAAACCCATGCGAACGCCAAGCACCTGCCGAGGGCAGAGGTGACTGTGCCTGGCAGCGGATTGTTCCAGCAGTTGCGCCAGCGAGATCATTTCAGCCGACTGCACAATCAACCCCTCTGATCTCGTATTTTTACACTGCCTGTCGTATCTCATCGAGTGCCTCCGGGTTGACCAGCGCGCTCAGGTCGCCTGGATCTTGGCCTAAATAGATGGCTCGAATTACGCGGCGCATCACTTTTGCGTTGCGTGTCTTGGGAATGTCACCCACAAAGCGTATCTCCTTCGGTGCGAGCGGTTTCCCCATGCTCACCACCATCTGCTTATTCAATTCTCGCCTCAGTGCCTCGTTTGGTTCGTAACCAGGTTGAAGGATCACGAATGCGACCACTGCCTCGCCCTTGACTTCATCCGGGACGCCCAAGGCAGCCGCCTCGGCGACCGCTGGGTGTTCGAGCAACACGCTTTCGACCTCGGCTGGGCCAACGCGCCTACCAGCTACTTTGATCGTATCATCTGAACGTCCCAGGATGTACCACAAGCCATCTTTATCAATTGCGGTGAAGTCGCCGTGGACCCATACGCCAGGAATACGGCTCCAGTACGCCTCGATATAGCGATCTGTATCCCTCCAAAAGCCGCGTGTCATGCCGATCCATGGTTGGCGTATGATCAACTCGCCTACTGCGTTGCGCACAGGGTTGCCCTCGGCGTCTACTACATCCACCGCCATGCCAGGCGCTGGGCCAGAGAAAGCGCATGGCTTGAGCGGGAGCAGAACATTGCCCAAGAGGATACCCCCACCGATCTCCGTGCCACCTGAGTAATTGATGATGGGCACCTTACCCCGCCCAACCGTCTCGAAGAGCCACAGCCAGGCGGCCGGGTTCCACACTTCGCCGGTCGAGCCGAGGATGCGTAGCGTACTCAGGTTGTGCCGCTTGACTGGTTCATCTCCATGCAGCATGATAGCGCGCACGAAGGTCGGCGCAATGCCCAGGGCGGTGACGCCGTGCCTCTCGATCAGTCCCCAGACTCGATCTACTTCCGGGTAATCGGGCGCGCCGTCATATAAGAGCATACTCGCTCCCAGGATCAGCACGCCAAAGACCTCCCAGGGGCCCATCATCCAGCCCATATCCGTCAGCCAGAACATGGTATCGTTGGCCTGGATGTCAAAACCGTGCGCCATGTCTTGGGCAGACTTGATTGGGAAGCCGCAATGGGTGTGGACTGTGCCCTTGGGCCTTCCGCTGGTGCCGCTGGTATAAATGATCATAAGAAGATCTTCGGCATTGGTGCGCTCGGTCGGCGCATCGGCAGGCTGCCCGGCGACGAAGTCGTTCCACCACACATCCCGGCCTGTGGTCATAGGCACTTCAAGCTTGGCGTACGGGTAGACGATCACCTTCTCGATTGAGGGAACACTGCCAAGCGACTCGTCAACGATGGCTTTCATCGGCAACGCCTTCCCGCGCCTGAACATGCCATCGGCAGTGAAGAGCGCCTTGGCCCCGGCGTCTGCAAGGCGCGTGGCGATGGCGCCCGCGCCAAAGCCGGAGAAAAGAGGCAGGATAATCCCGCCGATCTTGGCAATCGCCAGCAGGGCGATCGCGATCTCGGGCACCATAGGCATGTACAAGCCAATGATATCCCCCTTGCCTAAACCCGCCGCGCGCAACGCCGCTGCCACCCGATCAACCTCCTGTTTTAGATCGTGGTAGGTCAGCCGACGCACATGGCCCTCCTCGCCCTCCCAGCGGATAGCAACCTGGCTTTGCGTCGGTGTGTCCATCCACTTGTCGAGGCAGTTGTGGACAATGTTCAGCTCGGCCCCCACACACCATTTAGGCCATTGAACGCCGCCCGACAGATTCACAACCTCCGTGTAGGGTTTATAGAACTCGATGCCCAAGTCTTCAAAGACGGCTTCCCAAAACCAGGCGATGTCAGAGGTGAAGCGTTCCATGAGCGCTTCAAAGGTATCCAGACCATGCCGATCCATGAAGCGCTTGAGCCGGCTTCGTTGCAGGTATTCTTCGCTGGGTTGCCAAACAAAGGGCAAGTTAAACGGAAAGTGTGCCTCTAACGGCATGTCTATCTCCTTCTACCTCTCCATTCCATGAATTCGAACAACGAGAGCACGTTCAAGAGACTTTTCGCTTAGAATTTCACCGCGTCGCGCCCTTTTAACCCCAACATCTTGCGGGCTTCGTCTGGGGTTGCAATTTCCCGCTCGAATTCCGCGGCAAGCCGCCTGGC
>JBDRTP010000479.1:0-2111 GCA_043823965.1 Chloroflexota bacterium | reverse complement strand
GGTCGGGAGTCCGCCCACGATTCCGCCCGGAGTGGCGCAAACCGTGCTCGTCTTACGCGGGGCGTTTTCGCCTGAGCCATCCCTGTACATCTCCAACTTGGATGGAAGCGGTGAGCAGGCTTTAGTCTTTGGCAATGGCTCGCTCTCGCCGGATGGTCAAAAACTGGTCTACAGCGATGAAAATAACCGCCTGCTCGTGCTGGATATCGCCAGTGGGCAGAAAACCCCGCTCACCGATGGCATGTCGCCGTTCTGGTCGCCGGATGGGAGTTGGATTGCCTTTTCCCGTATCACAGACAAGGGAGTCAACATATACGTCCTGAACGTCTATAAAGGCAGTCCGCGTGCGCTAACGGATGCCACTGATAACCCCACGCTGGCTGGCTGGATGCCCGATAGCAAAAAAGTTATTGTGACCACTGTCCGGCAGGCGCAGTCCATCGAGATAGCCAGCGGTGAGACACAGAATTTGATGGAAACGCAGATTGAAAATTATTCCAACGTATCCATTTCGCCGGATGGGATATGGATTGCCTTTGCTGATAAAGTCATTGGCAGGATGACGCCCGGCATTTTCATCGCCCGGCTGGATGGTTCAGGGAAACGCCTGCTGGTTCAACTGGATTATTGGATGGCGCTCAATCCCATCTGGTCGCCGGATGGGAAGTGGCTGGCGTTCAGCGTGATAAATACCGACCTGCCCGATACGCCCATGACGCCCGCGCTGGTGAAGGTGGAGACCTGCCAGGCCATTCCACTGAAGGAATTGAACGGCACGATTCTGGAATGGGTAAAATAGACTCAATCTATCTCTCGAATATCGAGATGCCCATCTACAACTGAAAGGCTATCCCCATGCTACTTGACTTTGACTTGTTGGAATGGCTCGTTGGCATTGGAATCCTTGTTGTTCTCTTGACCATTCTGTGGCGGCGGAAGCGCAGTCTATACAACCTTTTCTTTTTCTCCGTGTTCTGGGTATATCTTCTATTCGTCGTGAAGGAGGTGGTCTTTCCCTTCTACGTTCCTGAAAACTATGTTGATATGACGTTCAGACCCAGCGTAAACATCATCCCTTTGTACTTCGGCAGGTGCGAAATGCCGAGTCTTTGCGTCACCCAGATTGTTCAAAATATCCTCCTCACTGTGCCTTTCGGCTTTGGAGTGAGTTTTATTATCCGCTTCAAAGCGAGGGGCTTCCTTTGGCTGGCGATTTCGGCAGTCAAGCGCAGGCTACTGAGCGGGCCATATCGAGACAGAGGTGATTCAAAATATGATGTTCAGACCTTTTAGCTTTCAGTGATTTCTCTACCGTACAAAATTCGTGTAGGACGCGGACGAGCGCGGAAAAACGCGGAGAAAACGGGGAAGAATCCGCGTTTTCCGCGTTAATCCGCGTCCCATTTCTAAAATTTACGGTAGAGAGTAGAGAGTCAGCGTCGTAAGCGCTAATCCACGGAGCGCATTACGAAGCCCCTGAACGAGCGGGGCTAACCCACAGGGTACTTCGCGAAGCCACCTGTTCAGCACCTGGAAACCCTTCGGGTTGGCGCAACGAGTCCGCTTCAGAGGACTTTCACGAACTGAGGCAGGACTTTAGTCCGACGGACACCGCATAAGCAACAACTCAAAATGGGAAGTTATTTTTGCTCATATACTTGGATGGCACAGTGTTGGTCTGGAAGTTGCCGTAAAAGGTCTTGACAAATATCAAAAAACGTCTATAATTCCTCTAGTATTATACATGAGGTAGAATACTAGAGGAGAGAAATGACAACCAGCCTTGAGCAACTTCTCGAAAACTGGGAAAGCGTCTATAAAAAAGGCCTGCTCACCTTTTGGTTGCTCCTGCTGTTGGACGAGAAGCCCTCCTACCCTTACGAAATGAGCGCCGCCGTGCAGAGCATCAGCCAGGGGATGATGACCGCAGACGAGAACAGCATCTATCGGGCGATCAATCGCTTCGAAGAGATGGGGCTGGTCGTCAGCCAGGCAGGAGAATCAAAAGTGGGTCCGCCGCGCAAATACTACCGCCTGACTGAGACGGGGCGCGAATTGCTGCGCCGTTTCATCGAACGCAATATCCTGGTTTTCGAACATCCCGCGGTGGC
>JBDRTP010000478.1:0-2451 GCA_043823965.1 Chloroflexota bacterium | reverse complement strand
TGCAATCGTTTACCGGAGGAAAGGTAGTATTGCTAATTGCTGAACATTTGGAGGCGGGGGAGAAAGATTTCGTAAAGCGTCAAACGTAAGGCGTCAAACGTCAAACGTCAAACGTAAAAACACGTTTTACGTTTTATTCCTCTTTCGGCGGCGCAGCCGGGCCATAATCCAGCACCTCGCGCACCTGGCTGTTGGGTTGCGCCGGACTGATGATGCCTTTTTCTTCCATCGTATCTACCAGACGCGCGGCGCGCGTGTATCCGATGCGCAAGCGTCGTTGCAGCATGGAGATCGAGGCGCGCCCCTCGCGGCGCACCAGGTCAATGGAATCCTCCAGCAGCGGGTCGCCCTTTTCGAGTGAGGCCATATCCTCGAACAAGGGCGCCTGCTTGCCCCCGTAGTTCGGGGGCTTGAGGGGAACACCCGGCTGAACACCGTCCAGCGGGCCGCCAGCCGCAGCGGCCATTGGACTGCCCTGTCCGGCCAGGTTGCGCCAGTAATCCACCAAACGCTGTATTTCCATGTCCGAGACGAACACGCCTTGCAAACGCACCGGCGCGGCGGCATCCGGCGATTGAAAGAGCATATCGCCCCGCCCAAGCAGGCGCTCGGCGCCAGGTTGATCCAAGATCACGCGGCTGTCCACGCCTGAAGCCACGGCGAAAGCAACCCGCGCCGGGAAGTTGGCCTTGATCAGCCCCGTCACTACGTCCACCGACGGGCGTTGCGTGGCGATGACCAGATGGATGCCGGTTGCGCGTGCCAGTTGCGCCAGGCGGGTAATGGTGCGCTCGCTCTCATCCGGGGCAATCATCATCAGGTCGGCCAGCTCGTCAATCACCACCACCAGGAAGGGCAATTTCTTGCCGCCCTGCGCCGCCATGCGGGCGTTGTAGTCGCTGATGTTGCGCGCCCCGATCTGGGCAAACCTGTGATAGCGGTTGTCCATTTCCCGCGTCATCCATTGCAGTGCACCGACCACGCGCTCGATCTCCACCACGACCGGCGCCAGCAAGTGCGGAATGCCGTTGTAACTGGTCAGCTCCACCCGTTTCGGGTCAACCAGGATCAGGCGTAAGTCATCCGGGGTGTTGTGGAGCAGGAAGCAGGTCAGGATGGAATTGACGCACACGGATTTGCCCGAGCCGGTCGTCCCGGCAATCAGCAGGTGCGGCATGGCCGCTAAGTCCGCAACGATTGGGTGCCCGGATACATCCTTGCCCAGGGTAAATTTCAGCAGCGAACGCCCGCGCTGGAAGACCTCCGACTCGATCACCTCCCGCAGGGTGACCAGGGTCATCTCCTCGTTGGGCACTTCGATGCCGATGTAATTCCGTCCCGGGACGGGGGCCTGGATGCGGATGCGCTGTGCGGCCAACGCCAGGGCCAGGTCATCAGCCAGGGAGACGATCTTGGATACGCGGACGCGCGTCCGTCCGTTGCGAGTCTCGATGAAGAGCGGCTCGACGCCAAACATGGTAATGACCGGGCCGCGGCTGATCTCGATCACCTGGCTGGGCGCGCCGAAGGAGGTCAGTGTCTCTTCGATCAGCCGGGCGCGCGTCTCGACGTACTCATCGTTGACGGCGGGCGTCACGCCGACTTCCAGTATGTCCTTGATGGGGGGCAGCACCCAGGGGACGACCGGTTGGCTGGGCAGGCCGGTTTTTATCGTTACAGCCGGGGGCAGCATGCTCGTCCCTGGGGTGACGGGCGGATGTGGGATGGGGGTGAAGTTATCCGGCAGGATTTCAGGCGGCAGCGAGGCGGTTGAGATGCCAGGCGTTTTCTGCCGGGCTTCGTTCAGCCGCTGGCGTGCTTTTTGAGCCAGCGGCCCGGCCCATTGGAATAGTTCCTGCACCGACAGGTCGAGGGTCATGGTTAAAGAAATAATAAACCAGGCGATGAGAGCGATGACCGTCGCCGCGCCGCCCAATCCGTTGACCATCCCCTGCAGGATCAGGCCGCCCACGTAGCCGCCGCCACGCTGCGCGCCGTCAGCGGCGAATTCGCTGGCCTGCGCCGCCGGTGCGGCGAGACCATGCAGAATGACCAGTAAATTGACAAAAAGCAGGAGGATGCCGGCAATGCGCTCGATGGATAGCTGCGGCAGGCGTTCGACGTTACGGGCGATCAACCAGATGCCAAGAACGATCAGCCCAACGGGCAGGAGGTAAGTTCCCCAGCCGAAGATGAGCGCCAGCAGGCTGATCCAGGAACCAAACAATCCGCTGCGGGTGGCCGAGAACAGGCTCAGAACCGTCAGCAGTCCGAGCAAGGCCATGATTGTGCCGATCAGGTCAATTTTGCGTTCGGGCGAGAGGCCGCCGAGGAGTGGAGGCGGCGGAGGCGACCTGCGATGCGGCTTGTTATCGCGTGAAGGGACGTTCCGCGCTTTGGAGGAGCCTTTGGTCTTTCTTCGTGAGGAACTGCGTTTTGCTTGAGTGATGG
>JBDRTP010000477.1:0-10788 GCA_043823965.1 Chloroflexota bacterium | reverse complement strand
CTCGTCGCCGCGGCGGTCATTTCGGGCAACCGCAACTTCGAGGGGCGCGTCCATCCCCTGGTCAAGGCCAATTATCTGGCCTCCCCACCGCTGGTCGTCGCCTATGCCCTGGCCGGGAGGGTGGACATTGATCTCGCTGCTGAACCAATCGGTATGGATAAAGACAACCGGCCTGTTTTCTTGAAAGATATTTGGCCGACGACGCAGGAGATCATCGATACGATAGATTCCAGCCTCGACGCGAAGATGTTTCGTGAGAAATACGCGGATGTGTTCGCCGGGAACGATCTATGGAACCAGATCGCGGTAGCTGAGAGTGATCTTTACCAGTGGAATGAAGCCTCGACCTACATCCAACATCCACCCTTTTTCCAGTCGCTGAGGCTGGCTGTGCCGCACATTGCCGAAATCAAAGGCGCGCGCGTTTTGGCCCTGCTGGGTGATTCCATCACCACCGATCATATTTCTCCGGCAGGCAATATCGCCTCCGATAGCCCGGCCGGTAAATATCTTATCGAAAACGGCGTGCAGGTGCGCGACTTTAATTCGTATGGCTCACGGCGCGGCAACGACCGCGTCATGACGCGCGGCACGTTCGCGAATATCAGGCTGAAAAACCTGCTGGTTTACGGCAAGGAGGGCGGCTACACTTTGTACTTCGGTCCTCCGCCCCTTCGCTCCGCTCCCTGGCCTGGCCGCCAGGGCAGGCAGGGCAGGCTGTCCGTCCCTTCGCGCCGCTCAGGGCAGGCTGTCCGTCACCCCGAAGAAATGTCCATTTTCGATGCTGCGATGAAATATCAAGCTGAAAATATCCCTGCCATCCTGATTGCCGGCAAAGAATACGGCACCGGCTCCAGCCGCGACTGGGCGGCCAAAGGCACGCTGCTGCTGGGCGTGAAAGCTGTCATTGCCGAGTCGTTCGAGCGCATCCATCGCTCCAATCTGGTCGGCATGGGCGTGCTTCCGCTCAAGTTCATGCCCGGCGAGAATGCCGAATCGCTCGGCCTGAAAGGTGACGAAATATTCGACATCGAGTGCCTGCGCGATGACATGCCCCCGCAGGGCAGCGTCAATGTGCGCGTGCATAAGCCGGATGGCAGGGTGGAACTCTTCGAGACGCAGGCGCTGTTGAATACGCCAGCGGAGATAGTCTATTACCGCAACGGCGGCATCCTGCATACGGTGCTGCGCAACATGTCGAAGGATGAAGAATAAGGTCTATTGAATGTGTGCGTCTATAATCATGCTAACTGAAGGCCAAGTGGCGGGTTATTGCTGTCATCACCAAAATCTCTGACAAAAAGAGAACTGAATGTCGAAAAATAAAATACTTTACTCGTTGGGGCGGATCATCGTCCGCTTGTATGCGCGTCTGATGTTTAATCTGGATATCCGCTGGTACGATGACCTTTCGCCGGGGCCGAAGCTGTTCGTTGCCAATCACCCCAGCGCAACCGACCCGTTTCTCATCCACTTGATCTCGCCTCAACCGATGAGCGTGCTGATCACGGTCAATGCCTTTACGGTGCCGCTGCTGGGCTTCTATCTGCGCAAAACCCGGCAGATTTGCGTGGACCCCAGGCAGGGTAGCGCGGCGTTGGAAGAGGCCCGCCGGCTGCTTGAAAACGGACGCCCGGTGGCGGTCTTCCCCGAAGGCCTGATCAGTCCGAAGGAGGGCGGATTCCACTCCCCGCGCAGCGGCGCGGCGCGGCTGGCCTTGAAGACTGGCGTGCCGGTAATTCCGGTCGGCATTTACTTGCCCCGTGAGCGGACTCTGCGCATCACCTCGGGCATCAGCGGCAAGGAGACGGCGGCCAATTGGTATCTGCGCGGGCCGTACAGCGTCACTGTGGGCCAGCCGATGAAATTCGAGGGCAATGCCGAAGACCGTGAGCAGGTGCGTGGCGTGACGCTCAGTATCATGGAACGCATCCGGGCGCTGGCGCAAGAAAGCGAGCAGCGCCTGCTGAGACGCCGCCGGTCTCCCGCCCAAGCATGAAGGCCTGCCGGTTCACTTCAACGGCCTTTGGAGGCACGTGGGCGCTGACCACTTCCAGCCATTCATCCAGAGGTGTATCCAGGAGCGCCGAGAGCGCTCCCAGGATGGCCAGATTGGCTGTTCGTGAATTCCCTACTTTTTCAGCAATTGCCAAGCCGTTCACCCAGTAAGCCTGAGCGGCCGATCCTGCCAGTATGGCGCGGATGGATGCGTCATCCGGATACTTTACATCTCCGGCCTTGACGGTAATTGGTTCTATGGCCTGGTCATTGACCAGCACGATACCATTTGGTCGCAAATGATCGAGGTAGCGGAGAGCCTCCAGTTTCTCGAAGGCCACCAGAAAGTCCACCTCACCCTTGCCGATAATGGGGGAAAAAACCTGTTCGCCCCAGCGCACATACGAGGTCACGCTGCCGCCGCGCTGCGACATGCCGTGGATCTCGGCCTTTTTAGCCTCGTATCCCAGCCGGACGCCCAATTCCGCCAGGATATCGCTTGCCAGAATCGTACCCTGTCCACCGACACCGACCAAAAGGAAGTTGATGTTCTTAGAGGGTTTCTTTTCAGTCATGGTGATTTCCTCGACCAGCATTTTCGAACCTTCGCTTCTACTATACTTCAAACGGGCACAAAATGAGTTTATTACCGTGAAACCTCCGTCAACGAATGACCAACGAATAAACGAATACCTGTCTTCTTTTAGTCCAAAGTCCAACTTCTACTTCATTCGTTTATTCGTTTATTTGTTTCCGATTCGTTGACGGGTTTGGTGCATAAACGAAAAGTTCAAGTTATGGCCGTGCACAGTATAACTCCGCCATCTGGCTGCGGAACAGAATCGCATCCCGCGGGCAGACCTGGGCGCAGATTTCGCAGCCGGTGCACATCGAAGCGTCAATCTCCGCCAACGGACGGTTATATTTGGCGTCCATCTTCTCCGATTTGAGAATGGCCGGGCAGCCGATGCGGAAGCAGACCGTACAGCCGTTGCATTTCTCTGCTACAACTTTTAATGGCATCCATTCCTTGCGCTCCTCCGGCAGCAGGGCGCAGGCGTGGCGGGTGATGAGAACGGCCGGGCCGTCTTCTTTCAACCAGGCTTTCAGTGTCCTCTCGACCGATCCCACATTGTAGGCATCCACTGTTGCCACTTTTTCAATTCCCAGCGCACGCACGAGCGGTTCCAGTTCGACGATGACGGCTTCTTTTTGCTGGAGCGTGCGGCCGGTGCCGGGGTTTTCCTGATGGCCGGTCATGCCGGTGATGCGGTTGTCCATGATGATGGTGATGACGTTGCTGCGATTGTAGGCCACATTGAGCAGAGCGGGAATGCCGGTGTGGAAGAAGGTCGAATCGCCCAGCACGGCGATGTGGCGCTCGCTGTCGCCCGCGACAGCCGCGCCATGCGCCACGCCGATGCTGGCGCCCATGCAGCCGCAGGTGTCTATCGCGTTGAGCGGCGGGATCACACCCAGCGTGTAGCAGCCGATGTCGCCGTTGATGGGCATTCCGAGTTTATGCAAAATATAGAGCGTGCTGCGGTGCGGACAACCGGCGCACAGCACGGGCGGGCGGGCAGGGAGGGCCCCCTCCCGGCCTTCCTGCCCCCCTTTCATCTTCCCATTTCGAAGTACACCTGTGCCTGCGGCACTGGCGCAGGCAGAAATGGGGGGACAGAGGGGGGTTGAAATGGGGGAGGTGTCCAGAAGGGACGGAGGGGGTGGGGGCACAGGCAGAAGTCCAGCCTTGACCCCGGCGGCGCGGACAGAGCTCGGGTCGAGTTCGCCAATCAGCGGGAAAATCGTCTTGGTGTTTGGATAATGGTTGCTGATAGCGCAACCATAATAGTCCACATCCTTCGGCTGATACAACTTAATTCCCATCAGCCGCACCTGTTCCTCGATGAATGGGTCGAGTTCTTCCAGCACGATCAAGCGCTCGACGCGACCGGCGAAATCCTGGATCATGCCGCGCGGCAGCGGGTAGACCATGCCCAGCTTGAGCGTGCTGGCTTCCGGGAAGACCTCGCGGGCGTACTGGTAAGCCACGCCAGCCGTGATGATACCGAGCGAGGTGGCACGCATTTTGATGAGGTTGTGCTCGTATGTTTCGGCGAATTCGGCCAAGTCAAGGATGCGCTGCTCGATGACCGGGTGCCGCGTGCGGGCGTTGGCCGGGATCATGACGTACTTGGCCGGGTTGCGCGGGTACTTCTCGATGCGTGGCGGCTGGTCGCGGCGCGTCCCGACCTCGACCAGCGTGCTGGTGTGGCATAGACGCGTTGTCAGCCGCAGCAGGACGGGCGTATCGAATTTCTCGCTCAGGTCAAAGGCGGCCACGGTCAGGTCTTTGGTCTCCTGGCTGTCGGCTGGCTCCAGGCAGGGAACGCGGGCAAATTTGGCAAACTGGCGGTTATCCTGCTCGTTCTGCGACGAGTGCATCGAGGGGTCATCGGCTGAGACGATCACCAGCCCGGCCTCCGCGCCGGTCATGGCGGCGTAGAAGAAGGCGTCCGCGGCCACGTTCAGCCCGACGTGCTTCATGGCCGCCATGGCGCGCCGCCCGGCATAGGCCGCGCCGATGGCTACATCCAAAGCAACCTTTTCGTTGGGCGCCCATTCGGCGTATACGCCAGGGAAGCGGGCAAGATGTTCCAGGATTTCAGTGCTGGGCGTGCCAGGATAGGCCGAGGCGACTGTCACACCGGCTTCCCATGCCCCATGAGCAACCGCTTCGTTGCCAGAAAGAAGTCGTTTCATTGGTTCTCCTTGTTGAGAGTGCTACCGGTAAAAAGTGACGATTGATAAATGATGAGTGATGGGTGACAGGTGGCGAGATGCTCGTATTATATTTGATTATGGTGAAGGCAGGCTTGTGACATTCACCATGTGAAGGACAGACATCCATCCTCTGTTGGACAGGAAGTCACGGATCGGTGCAGTGACCAAAATTGGGCGGTTGGCGCAAGCATTGTCAGGAAGAAAAGACCGGCTGTGAAAGAAGCGTTTTCACAGCCGGTTACTCTTCAGCGGGCAATTTTCAGTCAATTTCCTCTTTCCCCCTTGAGACTGAGGTTAATCGGTGGGCGGCAATCCATTACGGCATCAGCCTTCTATCTTTGCAAAGCTCTAATCTACTGACAAACTTTGCAACTCCTCGCGCACTACGCGGCGCAAGATTAATTCTAACGGCTCTTTTTGTCGCTGAATGTACTCGCGCAGGGCATCGTTCATCATTGTTTGATAGTTACCGCCGCCCCTCTCGGTGACCACCTGACGAAACCATTCAATGACATCGTTATCCAATCGGATGGTGATGCGCGTCTTACCCAGAGGAGTCGGATCTATCGCGCCCCGTTTACCTTTGCTGAAATCATACTCTGTTTTCATCGCTGTTCCTCGTATTGTCTGCATTCTCTTGCTGTGGCTTTGCGGGCCGAGATGATACGGATATTCTCGCCGCGCCAAGTATAGACTACCACGAGGATTCTTCCGAACGCATCCGTGCCAACTGTGACAAATCGTTCTTCGTCTGGATAGTCATCTTCTACAGTGAAGGCATTATCATCTGCGAAGACTGAAATAGCATCGGGGAATGCTATTCCATGTTTGTGGCGATTGATACGTTCTTTGTTTTTATCCCATTGGTAATCCTCACTCACATTATATGCACAAACGTACACTTGCGCAAGTGGTTCTGGACTACTCAAAACCCAAGTAAGGAAGTTGCCGCCGAACTTTTTTCAGCCTCCATTTGGCGGCCCAACGGCTTCGCTTCGCGTCGCGACATTGTCCCGAAGGGGAAGCACTCCCGGAGGGAGCAGTACCCCTTTAGGGGCAGCGGCGGGGCGGGCAAGACTACTCAACATTATCGCGCCATTTCTGGCAAAACGCGCCCGTTTGCGAGCGGCGAAGCCGCTGCCTGCCCCAGCTCTTTTGGGGTCCGCTGGAGGCGGCGTTAGCCCGCTTTTGTGATTTCAGACTCAACTTCTCGCCAGAAATCCTCGTGCTTTATCCCTTTGCCTTCTCGAATTTGTTGTTCGGCAACATCCAGAATGCTCTGGAACTTGGGCGAATGCGCCAATAACATGCGCTCGATTTCATCTTCATCTGTGATAGACAAAAGCATAGCCACAGGTCTGCCATTTTTAGTAACGATAACCGGTCCTTGTTCACTGGCTTTCAAATAACCACTGAATTTGGCTTTCACGTCTGCAACAGAAGCGATTCTCATATCTCTACCTCCTCACCGCCAATAAAAAGGCGATTACCAATCTTTTCACCTATTGCCAACAATACGACTTGCTCATTATCGTAATCAACCCGATAAAACACCCGAAAACGATTATCTGGCCCAAAACGAGTTTCCCATGTTGCTCCGAAAACCACAGGACGCTTTGTTGGGCAGTCTTTGACCTTAAGACTCGTTGGCGATTTACACTAATGCTGAATAAGAGTGAATTGTCTCTAATACTTTGTTTTCATCTTGTTGAGCAAAATACAAATCCCAACGCAACTGTAAATTCATCCAGAAATCAGCAGACATATTGAAAAACTTTGCCAAACGTAAAGCCGTGCTTGGGGTTATGTCTCTGCGCTCATTGACAATATCATTGGGGTGCGTTTCATTTCAGTTGAAACAACCGTCCCGCAGGTTTTGAAAGACGGCTAAATTGGCTCAATCAAACCTGCGGGACGTTATCTCTCAACTCATTTGAAACACACCCATATCATTGATGCGAATACTGTGTTGCCCTTTTCTATCGCCCGACATGGCTTCAAGTTTATTTCCTGGCGGAATTTTTAACTCGATGTCGCCATTTACAGCCTGGAACATTATCAAGAGACTGGCGCAAACTATTGTGATGTTTTACGTAATTGTAATAGGCATCTTCCCAAAGCGCAGAAGCACGGTGGTTGCCGACTTTTTTAGAAAAAGCGAGAGTTTTTCGTACCTGGCGGCCAGGCCAGGGCGTAGGTGCACTTGCAACCTGCGCAAGTACAGGCAGGCAGTGCAGGCAGGCAGCCCCCGCACAGACTTGTACTGAGCTTGTCGAAGTATCCCGGCGTGCGGAAGGCCTACTCGGAACAGTTGGCGGGGTGGGCGACCGACCCGCCGACCGAAACTAGCCCGCTCTTCGCTTACACGCGCCGTCCCCATGGAAGTTGCAGTGAGGATCAACTACTTTGTGTAATGATAGCGGCAAGAAATAATCACGAGGTCTGTTTTGGTCATGCCATAAACCAAACGGTGTTCGTCATTGATTCGCCGTGACCAATAGCCTGATAGGTCAGCTTTCAGAGGCTCGGGTTTGCCCAATCCCTCAAAGGGTGTACGCAGTGTGCCTCTGATATAGATTGGCGGAGATGCGCCGCATTGGCTGGGTTAGACAAGAGATAGGCTGTTTCTTGCCATGCGTTGAATTCGTCCAAGGATATGAGAACAATCTGCTGACCTGTCTCCGTTGTGATAATTGGTTCAGCATTCGAAACAACCTTTGCAATTAGCAAGTCGAGATTGCGCTTTGCCTCAATAACCGTGACCACATTCATGCTTCACCTCATTTCAGAACCCACATGGATTCCACAGCATACCCGCGTTGGCCAATCGTCGGGACAATTATTTTTTGAGCCGTCATTTGGCAGGTTACCGGCTTATGGACGGACTACCGGCCGCCTAGCTCCCAAATCAATTTAGGCAATAGGCCGCGATAGATCAAGGTGGCGTTCCTCCGTGAAAAGTATAGCATTATCTACCCCAAGAAAACAACTCTCCTGGCCCTTGCCTGGGTGTTCATAAAGTTGCATGCGGCACCTCAGACTTCGAGAATCGAACCGCGAAGCCGCGCGCCGGCCCGGTGTTCTTCGGGAAAGAACGCCAAGAAACCCTATAATAATCTTTGCGACCTTCGCGTCTTCGCGGCGAAAATTTATCGCCGATGGCTTTAGAAACACTGTGCCATTGCGCTCAGGGTGTTGCCATAACCGCCGTGCGGTTGTAGAATAAATATGATCTTTTAGAGCGAGGAGTTCTTATGCGGCGCTGGAACGGCTGGGGCGAAGAAAGTCACATCTATCCTTTGCCAGACTCTGCGGCGCGCTACCTGGCGGAACAGGTCGGCGCCGCTGCGTGCCTGCCTGACGCGGCCATTGAACAAGTACTGGCTGCGGTTCCCCCTTCCCGCCTTGCCTCTCACCCCCTGATTTCCGTTGACCCCGAGCAGCGCCTGCGCCACGCCCGCGGCCAGTCGCTGCCGGATTGGGTCGCGCTGCGTTCCGGGCAGATCGGGAACTTTCCCGACGGTGTGGCCTATCCAACATCTGACGAAGAAGTCCGCGAACTGCTGGCCTACGCCCAAAAGACCGGCGTGAAAATCATCCCCTACGGCGGCGGGACGAGCGTGGTCGGGCATGTCAATCCGCTCAAGGGTGACGCGCCGGTGTTGACCATGGATCTGTCGCGCCTCAACCGCCTGCTCGAGCTGGACGAGACCAGCCGCCTGGCGACATTCGAGGCGGGCGTTGCCGGGCCGGAAATCGAAAAGCAACTGAACCGGCGCGGTTACACCCTCGGCCATTTCCCCCAATCCTTCGAATTATCCACCCTCGGCGGCTGGATCGCGACGCGCTCCAGCGGGCAGCAATCCTATCACTATGGCCGCATCGAAGATCTGTTCGCCGGCGGGCATGTCGAAACGCCCATCGGCGGGCTGGACCTGCCGCCGCATCCCGCCTCGGCGGCCGGGCCGGATATCAGGCAGCTCATCCTCGGTTCCGAGGGACGCCTGGGCGTGGTGACGCGCGCCACGCTGCGCGTCCGGCGCGTGCCGGAGACGGAGACCTTCCATGCCGCTTTCTTCCACGATTGGGAGCAGGGCATCGCCGCGCTGCGCGAGATCGCCCAGAACGGCATCGGCGTATCCATGTTGCGCCTGTCCAACGCCATGGAGACGACCACCACGCTCGCCCTGGCGGGCAAGGACGACTTGGTCAAATGGGTTGACCGCGGCCTGCGGACGTTGCGCTATGGAGAGGCGCGCTGCCTGCTCATCTTCGGGGTGACGGGCAGCCAACAAATGACGCGGCAGGCCTATCGTCTCGCGAGCGGCGTAATTCGTTGTCACGGCGGCTTGCTGACCGGGACGGCCATCGGGGAGATGTGGCGCAAGTCGCGCTTCCTGACGCCTTATTTGCGCAATACGCTCTGGGAGCGCGGTTATGCCCTGGACACACTCGAAACTGCCGTGCCGTGGGCGAACGTAACGGCAACGGCGGAAGAAACCCAGAAGGTCATCCGCGAGGGCCTGACAGACCCTTCGACACCGTTCGTGCCGCGAGCATCGGCGGCATCAGCGAAGCGATCCTGTGGACGCCGGTGCGAGACGGCAGGCTCAGGGCAAGGCATCGGAGAGCGAGTGCTGGTCTTCGCCCACCTCTCGCACGTGTATAAGGATGGGGCCGGTATCTACGTGACCTATCTCTACCGCCGCGCTGACGACCCGGATGAAACCCTGCGCCGCTGGCAGGCTTTGAAAGGCGCGGCCAGCCGCGTCATCCTGGCTCACGGCGGGACGATCAGCCACCAGCATGGCGTCGGGCTGGATCATGCTCCTTATCTCGTCGCTGAAAAAGGTGAGCATGGTATACGCTTGCTCGAAGCCGCGCGGCGGACGCTCGATCCGCAGGGTGTGCTGAATCCGGGTAAACTATTAGAGGATTAGCATCGTGATAACCGTCAAGATCCTTGGCTTGCGACAACCTGAGCGTTACGCCGTCAAGCGGATGGTCTTGTCCGCTCAGAGCGAGTTACAAGCGCAATATCCCGATCTGGCGGTTGAGATCGCCGAGATCAAAGATCCAAGCGAAATTGGCAAGTATGCTTTGGTGCTGGTCTTGCCCAGCCTGGTGATCAACGGGAAGCTGGTCTGCCGAGTAGGCCTTCGGCAGTGGGCGCTTCCCAGCCAAAAAAGAGGTTGTCAACTGGCTGCGTGAAGCCCTACGAACCTGATTCTCGAGCGAGAATATGTTTTACTTTTTACGAACAATTTCGCTACTATACACTTTTGGGTAGTGGTATGCAAGTAAGTGATGTGGAGCGGGATGGCTCCCGCTTACCCTTGATTTGGCGGGATAACATCCCGCCCCACGAAGCACATCTTACGGACAACCAACATGTGGACAACAAACTGGCGTGATACTGTCTGGTCGCAACTCGACGGCGAATTCGACCTGGTCGTCATCGGCGGGGGCATCACCGGCGCCGGTATTCTGCGCGAGGCGGCGCGTGCCGGCCTGCGGGCGGTACTCTTTGAGGCGCATGATTTCGCCTCCGGCACCTCCAGCCGCTCTTCAAAGTTGGTGCATGGCGGCCTGCGATATTTGAGAAACGCGCAAATCAAGTTGACCTACGAGGCGGTGCATGAGCGCGAGCGCCTGCTGAAGGAGGGTCGTGGCCTGGTCACGCCGCTGCCATTCCTGATGGCGAACTTCTCCGGCGACCACATCCCCGGTTGGGTGTTCGGCATTGGCTTGAGCCTGTATGATCTGCTGGCGCTCAAGTGGAATCACGCCTGCTATCAGCCGGATGGCCTGCGCGGCCTCTGCCCGCAACTGACCTCGCCGGACATGCTCTCCGGTTACCGTTATTTCGACGCCCAGACCGACGACGCCCGCCTGGTGTTGCGTGTAATTTTGGAAGCGACAAAGGACGGCGCGCTGGCGCTGAACTATGCCCGTGTGGAAGGCTTGCTCAAAGCCGGTGGCCGCGCTTGCGGCGTGGCGGTGCGG
>JBDRTP010000476.1:0-5749 GCA_043823965.1 Chloroflexota bacterium | reverse complement strand
TGGTGTCCACGCGGTTGACGCGCCCGACGCGCTGGATGAGGCGGGTTGGATTCCAGGGGATGTCGTAATTGATGACGATGTTCGAGCGATGGAGGTTGACGCCTTCGGAGAGCACTTCGGTGCTGACGAGGATGCGGTAGTCATCCCGCGGGTGGAAAGCGTTCGCGTCGAAATTCGCAATCACATCCTTATGATCCTTTTCGCTGGCTTGCCCACTGAAGAGGATCACTTTAGGCTCGACCTCTTTGGCAATCCGGTCGGCAAGATAGGCAGCCGTCTCCTGCGACTCGGTGAAAATGATCAGTTTCCCGTGTTTCAATTCGGGCTGCGTGGTGAGGACATCTCGGAAGGCTTCCCATTTTGGATCGCGCCCAATCTTCGCCCAGAGTTCTTGAACCCTGCGAAGAATCTTGGAATCGCTCTTCAGATCGTCCAGGAAATCGTCCGAGAAATCTTTTGCATTCAACTTCTCCGCTTTGTCCTCTTCCAGTAAACGCTCAATGGCTTCCTGATCATCAGCCTCAAGCGCTTCGAAGATTTTACTGATGTGCTTCTTGCTGATATAAACATCACCCTTCTGAAATTCTTCAATCACGCGTTCATAAGAGTGGATGAAGCGATCGAGGGTCAATCGGAAGGCGTGGAAACTGCTTTCCAGGCGCTTGACCATGAGGATCTTCATGAACCTCGCCAGGTTACGTTGCCCCTGAAGTTCCTGTTCAGCCCTCTTGCCTTCATAATACGTGAGCGGTTGGTAGCGCGCATATTTGAATTCAGCAACCAGCAGACGAATGGTCTCCTCGAAGATTTCATTTTCCCGCTTGTTGAACTTGTAGAAGAGCGGTTCGGGGTCTTTGACCTCGGGAAACTTAAACCCCTGTTCTCTCATGTCTTCGCCATAGTACTTCTCGATCTCAGTTCTCGTGCGTCGGATCATGAGATATTTGAGAACTTTTTCCCGCGTTGCTTTGGCGTTCGCCTGAATCGTCTGGAAGTATAGGTCGCGGTCACGTTGTCTGTCTAAGCCTCTGAGATTCTTTTCGAGGCTCGCGAAGAATGCTTCCAGGTTGCGCAAGTTTGGAATGGTGCTCGCCTTGCCGTATTGAAAGAGCTTGACCTGGCTGAGAATATCGCGCGGCGAATTATTCAAGGGCGTGGCTGAGACAAGGATCACACGTTTGCCCCGGCAAATTCGAGCGAGGGCTTCGTAGCTTTGCGTGGTCTCCGTGCGAAAACGGTGCGACTCGTCAATGAAGACATTCTTGTATTTTGAAATGTCGCGCTTTAGGAGATGGTCAAGCTTGCCGATTGACTCAAAGTCCGTTTGCCGCACCTGAAAGTCACTGAACACATTCGGCCAAGAGCCTCTATTATCTCGATCCAGCAAGTGTGGCGGAGCGATGACCAAATTGCGACCGTCGAGCTGCTGCGCCAACAAGGCTGACATGTAGGTTTTGCCCAATCCAACCACATCGGAGAGGAACATTCCGTCATACTCGTCGAGTACCTTGCGCGCGCTGAGGACCGCTTCTTCCTGATATTTCAGCTTCATGAAACCAGCCGGGACGTAAATGTCCTCCAATTCTGGCGGGCGGTTGAGTTCATATCGGAAATATTCGTACAGGAATTTGAGATATAGCTCGTATGGGGGGAATTGGGCGTAGGGTGACTTGTTGAGGATGGTGTCTTCGTAGGGCTTCGATACATCCACTGCGACGGCCCAGAGTTCGTTGAATTTGTCGATGGCGAATTGGTAATCATATGGGTTTTTTAACTCGACATTGAATTCCAGGTTGTACTGAAGCCCCGACTGGGTCAGGTTGCTCGAGCCGGTGATCACGCGTCCTTTGTCCCTGTCGCCCTCAACGAACGTCATGATATAGACTTTGGCGTGGAGGTTTCCTGTAGGGTAGGCCTTGATTTCGAGTTTTCCTGAGCGAACCCACTCGACGAATTTGTGAACGCCGGTCTCGATATCGGCGTTGTCGGCGGATCTTTCGAGTTCGTTCAGCACATCTTTGGAGACCTGCTCGATTGCCGAGGCGTGGGACCTCAGAGCTAACTCGCCTTGTTCTTGGGCTTTCTGGATAAGTTCGTAAGCCGTGCGGTCCGTCTGGAGGCCGACCAAGATACGGATCTTTGCAACTGTTTCCAAGAATGGGTAGAGTTTGTAAAAGCCGCTAATGAAGAAGTACCCCACAAGGCAGTCGAAGAAACGCGTATCATCCTCGAGCAAAACGCCAAAGCGATCGCGCAAGCTTTTGCCGGGTTCGTTCGTGATGAAGGTCAGGTCAGATGAAAGGGTCACGGAGTTTGTCTCCCTTCGAATGCAGGTTGAATTCAACACGGGCAAGGCCATGAAGATTGCCTGACATTACTATACAACGAAGTTCGCCAACGGACAAGTGCTTGGCAATCACTCTGCTATATCTCATCCCCAACCTCTCATTCTTCTCCAACAACCCAATCGCCTCCCGTATCCTCCTCTGCCGCGTCTCTTCCTCCTTCGCATCCGCAATCCAGCCGATGGTGCGCCGCTTATGCGAGGGCAGTGTTGAAGTTATTCTAGAGATTCGAGAATAGAGAGCGGAGAATAGTTCAGCCCCGTCTCGTAAAAAGACGGGGCTGATGTTGTTTTTGGATTTCCTGCCGAGTAGGCCTTCGGCATTTTTTACGCGCGCAATAGAGTGGCGACGGATTTTATAACTTGTGATAGAATTTTACCATTATGGTCGCCTATCGCATTCTGATTGTCGAAGATCAGCGTGAAGTCAGCCTCCTGCTGCGCTCGGCGTTACAGACCCTCGAACACGATCTGGAGGTGGTCGAGATTCCGTCTGGCGAAGAGGCGATCCTGGACGCGTCAAGGAACAAAGTTGATCTGTTGGTGACAGACTATCGTCTGGCGGGTATCACGGGTATTGAACTGATGCGAAAGGTGCGCAGTCACCGGCCGGCGGCCAAGGTCATCCTGATCACCGGTATGACAGATAGAAAAGTGCGCAAAGAGGTGTCTGAGGCCGGTGCAGACGCGTTCTTCATCAAGCCTGTCCCGATTGCCGATTTTCTGGATGCAGTGGAACGCCACCTCGGCCTGGCCGAGAGCATGCTCCCGGCAGAGCCGATCAGCGTGGACGCATCCGGGGAGCGGCAAAGCCTGGCGGATTTGATGGTCAGCCTGCGTCAGGAACTGGATGCGACGGCCATTTACCTGCTCAACGACCGCGGCCGCATCCAGGCGCGCGCCGGCGACCTGCCCGATAGCAGCATGGAGGTCTCCCTGACAGCTTCTTTGATGGCTATCTTCAGCGCCGGGCAAAAGCTCTCCCACTTGATCGGCCAGATAGTCCCCTCCAACTGGCATATTTTCAATGGCGGGGAGTACGATCTGATCTTCGCGCCTGTCGGAACGACTCATGCCGTGCTGGTGGTAGGGGTGGGACTTGCTGCGCAAGAGCGGGTACTCAATACCTTCCACATTTATTCCGCCTTCCGACAAAAAATCGAAGAAACGCTTCAGGCGCTGGATGTACCTGCCGTACCCTATATCAGGACGCCGCGAGCTGTCCCAGAGACGGAATCCGCAGCCGAGCGGAGCAGCGATGAACTGGGGCCGTTGCTCGAGCAGGCTGAGAAGAAGTTTAAACCGGAAGAAGTAGATGCCTTCTGGAGCAAGGCAACCGGCAAGCATAAGACCGTGCCACTCAATCCGGATGTATTATCTTATGACCAGGCGCGCCAATTAGGATTGACGCCAGCGGAAGACAAGAGCTAAACATTGCCCCGCCGCCCAGCTTATGTTACAATTTGCCCCGCCTTGGGGCGTGGTGCAACGGCAGCACATCAGCCTTTGGAGCTGAGTATCTTGGTTCGAATCCAGGCGCCCCAGCCTGAATATCCCGCCTGCCGACCTTCGGGGCCTTCGGCAAGCGGGGCTTTTTTCTCTGCGCAGCACCTACTCGGTCATAACGGGCCTCGCGGCAGCGCAGGCTCGTTTTGATTAACTCACCCGGAGACTAGCCGATGAAAACTACCGCCGTTATCCTCGCCGCTGGACAAGGCACGCGCATGAGATCGGATTTGCCAAAAGTGATGCACGCAGTGTGCGGGCAGCCGATGATCTATTATGCCATTCAGGCAGCCAAAGCAGCCAGCACCGAAACCCCCGTCGTGGTGATTGGACATGCTGCGGATGCCGTCAAGGATTATGTCCATGATTCGGCGCGCCTCGTCTTTCAGGAAAAACAGCTCGGCACCGGACATGCCGTGCTACAGGCGGAATCGTTCCTGCGCGGCAAGACCGATTACGTTATAGTGACCTATGCTGACATGCCCCTGCTGCGCGCCGAGACCCTCAGCCAGCTGGTCGAGACCCAGGGCGCGAACCCAGGCCCGATCACCCTGCTGACTGTCATCGCCGACGACCCGCGCGGCTTTGGGCGGATCATCCGCAAGCAGGATGGCAGCGTAGTGGCCATCCTCGAGGAGGCGCAGGCATCCCCCGAACAGCTAACCATACAAGAATTAAATGTCGGTGCGTACTGCTTTTCTGCTGACTGGCTGTGGGAGGCTTTGCATCGCATCCCGCTCTCGCCGAAGGGTGAATATTATTTGACCGACACGGTCGAACTGGCCGTCAAGGCTGGCTTGCCTGTCCAGGCGCTCCTCTTGGATGACCCAGTCGAGACCATCGGGATCAACACCCGCGTACACCTTTCCGAAGCTGAAACCGCCATGCGCCAGCGCATCAACGCCGCCCACATGCTGGCCGGCGTCACCCTGATCAATCCGCAGATGACGTACATCGAGTCGGGTGTGAGCATAGGCCGGGATACCGTCATTTGGCCGAACAGCTACCTCCAGGGCGGCACATCCATCGGTGAGAATTGCGAGATTGGGCCTGACAGCATCCTCCGCGATACGGTGATCGGCCAAAACTGCGTCGTGCTGGCCTCGGTGTTGGAGGGCGCCTGCCTCGAAGATGACGTGGACGTGGGTCCCTTCGCTCACCTGCGCAAGGGCGCGCACTTATGCACAGGCGTCCACATGGGCAACTTCGGCGAGGTCAAAGATTCCACGCTCGGCCCGGGTACGAAGATGGGACATTTCTCCTATATCGGTAATGCCACCATCGGCCCCAACGTTAACATTGGCGCGGGGACGATTACCTGTAATTACGATGGTGTGCGTAAGTATCCGACGCATATTGGCGCAGATGTCTTCATTGGCAGCGATACCATGCTGGTCGCGCCGGTCAAGCTTGGTGACCGCTCGCGCACCGGTGCGGGGGCCGTGGTCACGAAAAATGTCCCGGAGGATACGCTGGTTGTTGGGATGCCGGCGCGGGCAATTTCAAGAAAGACGAAACGATGATTACACTAACTGACGAAGAACGCCAGGCTCTGATTGAACTTGCCAACGAAGCCCGCCGCCGGGCCTACGCGCCATATTCGAAATACCAGGTTGGCGCCGCGCTGCGCACTAGCTCCGGACGTCTCTACACCGGCTGCAATGTCGAGAACGCCGCTTATCCGCATTGTATGTGCGCTGAACGCGTGGCGATATTCAAGGCCGTTTCTGAAGGCGAAACGCAGTTTGATGTCATCGCCATCGTCACGCCGAATGGCGGCTCGCCGTGCGGCGGATGCAGGCAGGTTTTGGCAGAGTTTGGGTTGGAAACTATCGTGTTGATTGCCAATGGTGAAGGGCAATTACTAAGCGAGTTACCTATCGGTGATCTGCTCCCCGG
>JBDRTP010000475.1:0-4424 GCA_043823965.1 Chloroflexota bacterium | reverse complement strand
TAGACGATGATATCCTGGCTTGCCAGCGGAGCGATGATGGCCTTGGCAGTGCGCTTGAGCTGCGCATAAGAGGTGAACAAGACCAGGGTGCGGCCGCCGCTGGCTGTGCATAGATTGACCAGGGTTCGCTCGACCTGTCCCTGGTAATCCGGCGCGTTCGGCTCGGCCACGTCGTTGGCAATATAAAGCAACGCGGCGCCTTCGTAATCGAAGGGCGAACCCAGCGCCAGCTCGTCGGCGTCATCGGCGTTGAGCGTGTTGCGCAGGTAGGTGAATTCGCCGTTGGCGGTCAGTGTGGCAGAGGTGAGAATGAGGCTGGTTTTTTCGTGCCAGAGATATTTTTCCACCAGCGTGCCAACGTGAATGGGCGCGGCGTTGAGCGCCAGTCGGTTGCCATTCGGGTTGATTTCCACCCAATAAACATATTCGTTCGAAGGCTCGAATATCATGCCGCGGACAGTCGCTTCGGCTTCCGACAGCCGCCGGTAGACGTTGCCCAGGCTGCCCATCAAGTCCTCGGCTTCTTCCAGTCCGTCGGAATAAAAGTCGGCTGCCGCTTTATGCAGTTCGCCCAGCAGAGCCAGTAGCAGGCGCAGGGTTTCACCCGCCGCATCCCAGGTGAGTTCGATTTCGTCCCAGCCGGGCAGGGTGCGGGTGGCCGGCAGGATGCGTTCCTGGTAGGCGTACATGCTCTGCGGCTTGCCATCCCGTTGGAAGGCGATGAACTTATTCAGCGCCTGGAAAAAGGCTTGCGCCTGATTTTCGAAACGGAAGGCCAGATCGGTGGCGCGCTCGACCTTTTGGTGGAGCAGGCCGTAATCAGATGGTTTGATCGCTGCGCGCGTGACGTTGAGCAGGTATCCTAAAATCCCGGAGGTTGTCCCGCCCACCTCGCGCGTCAGGCGTTCCAGGTCGAACTGCGTCAGGCGGAAGCTGAGCGCGCCGGTGGTGGCGGCTTCCAAGTGGTGCGCCTCGTCCACGATGAGATACTCGTAATCAGGCAGCACGCGATTGCCGACGGCCACGTCGGTCAATAAGAGCGCATGGTTGACCACCAGCAGATGCGCATTCTGGGAGGCCTGTTTGGCACAGAAGAAAGGACATGCCCCGCCGGTGCGCTCCAGGCAGGTTTCGGTCGTGCAGGCGTCGTCCTCGGCGGAGACGTGCAGCCAGACATCCCGCTCGGCCGGGCCGGTCAGGTTGATTTCCGTCCGGTCGCCGCTGGTGTCCTTTTGTGTCCAGACCAGCACTTTCGCCAGCACACGCATCTCGTCAGCGTTGGCCGGGCCGTGACGGCGCAGGTTTTCCAACCGGCGCGGGCACAGGTAGTTGGCGCGGCCTTTGAGCACCGCGGCGCGCAAGTCAAGCCCGAGCGCGGCGCACAAATCGGGGATATCTTTTTTGATCAATTGGTCTTGCAGGTTGATCGTGTTGGTGGATATGACCACCCGTGTGTTATTCTGCAGGGCGAACAGCGCCGCCGGGACAAGATAGGCCAAGGATTTGCCGACGCCGGTGCCGGCCTCGACCATCAGGTGCTGCCCGTACGAAAGGGCGTTTGCCACCGCCCGTAACATTTCCACCTGTTGTGGACGGTGCTCGAAACTTACAAAGTATTGCGAAAACGGCCCGCCGTATTCCAGAATGGCAGCCGCCTCGTCCACGTTCACCGGCGCGGGATTTTTGGGCAGTTGAATGGGCGGACCAGAACGTTCCTCGGCCGGTTCGAAAAGCGGCCCGCCAGCCCCACCGCGCGCTTTTTTTGCGCCGATTATTTCCTTCGCCCGCGCCCGCAGAATCTGTCGAAAAACCCAGTTGCCATCCCAATCAAGCGGCTCGCCGTGGCGCACGATTTCGGCGAGCAGTTCGAGCGGCAATTCCAGCGCCTGGGCGTACAGGCGTTGATAGACGCCGTGCGTGACGCGCGCATCCTCGAGGGCGCGGTGTGTGGCTGGGAGCGGAATATTGAGCGCCTGTCCGAGCGCGCCTAGGTTGTAGCGGCTGGCGGAGGGCAGCAGCGCAGCGGCCATCTCGTAAGTATCCACGCGGTCGTTCAGCGTGAATAGATTGTATTTTTTGAAGAAGGAAAGGTCGAACTGGATGTTGTGCCCCAGGATGGGCAAATCGCCGATGAATGCGGCCAGTTCGTCCAGCACATCGCGGATGCTGGGCGCCTGGCGCACCATTTCGTCGCTGATGCCGGTCAGGCCGGTGATGAATTCCGGGATATGGCGATTGGGATTAATGAGCGTTGTCCACTCGTCTTCGACGCGCTGACCGTCGAAGCGGAGCGCGCCGATTTCGATAACGGCGTCCTTCTTCGGCTCGAGTCCGGTGGTTTCGAGGTCGAGAGCGACAAGAGAGGTCATAGGATTCAGCGAGTCAGCGATTCAGCGATTCAGCAAGTCGGCGGGTCAACGAGTCAGCGATTCAGCGATTCAGCGAGTCGGTGGGTCAACGATTCAGCGGGTCAGCGGGTCAGCGGGTCGGCGGGTCGGCGGGTCAGCGGGTCGGTGGGTCAGCGAGTCAGCAAGTCAGCGGGTCGGCGAGTTGTTGAATCGCTGAATCGCTGAATCGCCGAATCGCTGATTCGTTACTTCCCCTTCTCCGCTTGAGGCAGTGTTTTGCGCATTAGCTCCAATGTGGGCGTCTCGATGGGTTTGCCTTTGGCTTGTTCCCGTAAGAAGTCTTTCAAATCCTTGGGAGTCAGGGACGGCAAAGGGGCAGCCTCGATCGTCAGTTCGGCCTTGGGATTGGTGAAGAGCAGTGCGGTCTTGATTTCTGGAAGCTCGGCCCCCTCGGGGAGCTGTCGTCTCAGGTAGCGCTTGAGCGTCTCGACCCCTGCCTCCGCTTCCAGGTCCGGGCGGCCCAGGTTCTCTTGTCCAAAAATCCGCAGGTAGGATTGTGCAAAGCCGCCACCTTTGACACGCCAACGGCCTTTTTGGTATGTGATCGTCCCCGCTTGATAATAGGGCGTCAGAGTCCAAAGCCCGGCCGGCCCGAGCAGCAAATGGGAAACGGGCGTAACGTAGTGATAGATGGTGTACTCTCGACCAAGTCCTTTCAAGCTGCGGTCGAGGAGCTCATCCGGGCGCGGCCTGCGTCCCCAGCGGTTGCCGAAGTAAATCCCCACCTGTGAGAGGATAAAGCCGATGATCAGCGCGCCCATTGAATAGGTGACTTTATCGGGCGTCGTGAAAGTGATGTACATGCCCACACCCAGGATGGCGAGCGCGGCCAGGCTGGTGACCTGGCCGATGCGGGCATTGCGTTTGATTAGCTTTTCGTTGGTTACGATTTTCATTTTGATTCCTCGAGAGTGTTTGGTAATTCGAATTCACCGGGGATAAACAGGGATGAACAGAGATTTACTCGATAAACGAAGGAGGTTAGTGGTATTAGAGTAAGTGATGTGGTGCGGGATGTCATCCCGCATACCCTTGTTTTGGCGGGAAAACATCCCGCCCCACGAAGCGCATCACTTATATTGAACCTCTACCCGAAGGATTTTAGCGTTCTTCGACAGCGAAAGATGATTTCATTTCGTTTATGCACAGCACCTACTCGGTCGAGCCGATTGACGTTCATCTCCGTTCATCACTGGTTCGATTTTTGAATTTCCGAACGTTCCCTACTTGAGTGATTGTTCGATTGCCGAGCGGATCGAAGTTAGCACGCCAGACTCGACTGCCTGTTTAGCGACGCGGACGGCATTCTTGATGGCGATGGCGTCCGAGCGTCCGTGGCCGATGAAGACCAGGCCGTTCACGCCCAGGAGCGGCGCGGCGCCCTCTTCGCTGGGATCCATCAATTTCTTGACGCTGCCCATGGCGGGTTTGATCAGCAGTCCGCCGAGCAAGGCTAACGGGCCGCCTTTCTTGATCGCTGCTTTGATCTTGTCCACCAGCAGCCTGGCGACTGCCTCGGAAGTTTTCAGCAGCACGTTGCCGGTGAAGCCATCCGTCACGGCCACGTCCACCTCTCCGCCGATCAGCTCTTTACTTTCGATGTTACCATAGAAGTTCAGGCCGGATTTTGCGAGCAGAGGGTAGCTGGCCTTGACCAGCTCGTTGCCCTTGCCGGCCTCCTCGCCGTTCGAGAGCAGGCCAACTTTTGGGGATTTCACGTTGCGCACCTTTTCGGCGTAGATCGCGCCCATGATGCCAAACTGGAGCAGGTTTTCGGGTTTGCAATCCGGATTGGCGCCAACATCGAGCACAACGCACGAGCCTTTGGCGGTCGGGAAGACTGGGGCTAAAGCCGGCCGCTCTATGCCATGAATGGTGCCCAGGCGAAAATAGGCCGTGACCGTCGCCGCGCCGGTGTTTCCGGCGGTGACGAAGGCATCCGCCTCGCCGTTCTTGACCAGGTCAATGCCGACCGCCATGGAGTTCTTTGAATTCGGACGGCGCGCTTTAAGCACC
>JBDRTP010000474.1:0-5409 GCA_043823965.1 Chloroflexota bacterium | reverse complement strand
GGTTTCAGCCTGCTTGCCCCAGGCCGAGACGCGGAACCAGGTGGTCTCTTTGACCTGTTCACCGGCGTTGTTGGTGTACTGGTAGCTGGTAGCGACCGAGAAATTGGTGACAGGCTGTCCGGAGGGGGTATAGCGCATCTCAGGGTCGCGGCCCAGATTGCCGACGATGATGGTGGTTTGATACATAGGGGAGGTCTCCTCTCAAGGGTTTGGAACCCGCCGCACCGCGGCGGGGACGGGTGTGATAGACCAATTTTACCCCATCACAGCAAATTCCACAGAACCAGAATTTGCGCATTGATAATCAGCCATAATCAGGGTAAACTTAGCCCATCTGAACCGGATTTGATCATGAATGAGATGAACAAGAATTTGACCGAAGAAAGTGATTGCAGCGACTCTGCTGACAGCCAGCCTCCCAGTTACGGGGGCGGGCGTACGCTCGTTTTGATTCCGCCAGACCTTGACGGTTAGGAAGGATGTGAATGCGCCTCCTTTCTGACCGATCATTTCACGTCGAAAGGAGAACGCCAATGCTCACCATCCTGAAGAAAACCACCGACGGTCTGCGCACGTTTGAACGTCTCGTCGAAGATAGTTGGATCAATGTAATAGACCCCACCCCAGAAGAGATCACCCGGCTCGAAGAATGGGAGATCCCCTCTGAGATGATCACCTATCCGCTCGACCTGGATGAAATGGCGCGCACTGAGCGGGATAACGGCTTCACCTTTATCCTGACCCGCATCCCGCAATTCATGGGGAGCGGCGTGGACATTCCCTACACAACCATCCCGCTCGGGATCATTATTGGGGACAAATTCGTTGTCACAATCTGCAAAAGCGACCATCCTATTCTTCAAGAACTGGCGACCAAGCCCTCCAGCAAAATAACGCCGGCCAAGCGCAACAGATTTGTGCTGCATATCTTCTTGAGCACCGCTTATCGCTACCTCAACCACCTGCGGCAAATCAACAAAACGGTCGAGGCGCTTGAGGATCAGTTGCAGCAATCGACGCGCAACCGCGAGGTGCTGGAACTGCTCAAATATCAAAAAAGCCTGGTCTACTTCACCACCGGACTGCGCTCGAACGAAGTGATGATGGAGCGCCTCCAGCGCTCCCAGATGTTCAGCCAATATGAAGAGGATCGGGACTTACTCGAGGATGTTCTGACCGAAAACCAGCAGGCCATCCAGATGACAAATATTGCCAGCAACATCCTCAGTTCCATGATGGATGCCTTCGCTTCAATTATTTCCAACAACTTAAACGTGGTCATGAAAGCGCTGGCAGCGATCACGATTGTGGTGAACATGCCGACCATTGTCGCATCGTTCTATGGCATGAATGTGAACCTGCCCTTTCAATCCCACCCTTTGGCATTCTTCATCACGCTGGGCATATCTGCAACGCTAGTCGGAACAGCAATCTATATCTTTGCCAAACGAGATTGGTTCTAGACCAGCGCGGCCGCCTGCAAGTAAGCGTCAGCCCTCCGCAGGAAACTGCCGATTAGGCCTTCGGCGGAGGGCTTGTGTCATACCTGTGGCGTTTCTTGAGCGCTGGGTGGATTATTCTTTTCCTCCAGCATCTGGATGCCGTTACGAACCTGGGTCATAACGCGCTCCAGTTCCATTTCCAGATTCAACAAAGAATCCAGCGCATATTGATCGGCACCGACTTTTATATTCTCGGCCTCCATGCGCGCCTGCTCGATGATCTGGCCGGCACGCTTTTGAGCCTCCTGAGCGAGACCGTCCTTCTCCACCAACTGATCGGCTTTTTCGCGCGCCAGGACCAAGGTCCGATTCGCCTCTTCCTGAACCTGGGCGAGAATCCGATCTTTTTGGGAATAGACCTGCTGCGCCTTCTTGACCTCTTCCGGAATGGAAATACGCATCTGGTCAATGATATCCAGGAATCGGTCTTCATCCACGATGACGTTATGGGTCAGCGGGATGGGACGGCTTTCGTTGAAAAGTTCTTCCAGACGGTCAACCAAGTGAAGGATGTCCATACGCTCCTCCGTTCAGGTGCACAAGAGAGTGCTCCGCTAGCTTCGATTACTAATCTCTATTCTCGAATATCTAATCTCTATTTTAATCCCGAAGTGCATTTGGCGGTACATGTCTATCGTTCCTGCCGGTCAGCTTGATCTTTAGCGCCTTCTCAACTTGCGGCGGCACCATGCTGGAGACATCCCCATCCAGCGAGGCGATCTCGCGCACAGTACTGGATGAAAGAAAAGTATGTTCCTCAGCGGTAATCAGGGCGATAATTTCGATATCCGGAGCCAGGCGATGATTTGCCAGCGCCATACGGAACTCGAACTCGAAATCCGAGAAGACGCGCAAGCCGCGCACGATGACCTGCGCCTCGATCTGACAGCAGACATTGACGGTCAGGCCGCTGTAACCGATGACGCGTATCTTGGGATGATCTTTGAAGGTTTCTTTGACCAGCTTGATGCGTTCCTTGGGTGAGAATAGCAGCGATTTCAACGGTTTATCGTAAACGGCAATGACCAGTTCGTCAAATAGACGCGCCGCACGCACAGCAATGTCAATGTGTCCGTAATGGATGGGGTCGAAGGTTCCAGGAAAGAGAGCGCGTACCATAATTAACTGACATCTCCTTTGCCGCCGCCCCAGAAGCGCCCCAGGGCTTCGGCTAAAAGTTGATTTTCAAGCATTTGTAAATCGGGATCGCGCTCGAACAAAGCCTGCGCTTGCAGGCGAGCTTTCTCGATCATGCGCACGTCGCTCAACGAGGCCATGCGTAAACCGGCATAGCCAGATTGGCGCGTACCCAGGAATTCACCTGGGCCGCGCTGCTCGAGGTCGCGCTCGGCCAGCACAAAGCCATCGTTGGTCTCGGCCATGGCAGCCAGGCGCTCATTTTCGACCGCATCCTCGTGAGCCGGGACGAGCAGACAGTAGGATTGGGCCGAACCGCGCCCGACCCGTCCACGCAACTGGTGCAATTGGGCCAGTCCGAAACGGTTGGCGCCTTCGATGAGCATGACAGTCGCGTTGGGGATGTCCACGCCCACCTCGACCACCGTGGTGGAAACCAGCACGTGGAATTCGCCCTCCCGGAAGCGCAGCATGACGGCGTCCTTCTCGTCGGGGCGCAGGCGCCCGTGCAGCAGGCCAACTTTCAAATTTGGGAAGATCTCCTCCTGAAGGCGGGCTTGCTCGGCCGTGGCAGCCAGCATATCGCTCTTTTCGCTCTCCTCGATGAGCGGATAGATGACGAATGCCTGTCTGCCTTCTGCGACCTGGGAGCGGATCAGGCTATAGGCGCGTTCCCGCTCGCGCGGCGTCAAAACATGCGTCTCGATCTCCTGGCGTCCGGGCGGCATCTCGTCCATCACCGAGAGGTCGAGGTCGCCATAAACGGTCAAGGCCAGCGAGCGCGGGATGGGTGTGGCGGTCATCACCAGCAGGTGCGGATTGGTGGCTTTCGAGCGCAGCGCGGCGCGCTGTTCGACGCCGAAGCGATGCTGCTCGTCAATCACAGTCAGTTGCAGGTCGGCGAACGCGACTGGCTCTTCGAGCAGGGCATGTGTGCCGATGACGACCTTGAGAGTGCCGTCAGCCAGCCCGGCGCGGATCGCCTCTTTCTCGGACTCGGGCGTGTCTCCGAGCAACAAGCGCACGGATTCGAGCGGTAGCCCGCCCTCCCCTGTCAGTAATTGGCTCAGATTGCGAAAATGCTGTTCGGCCAGGATGCTGGTCGGGGCCATGATGGCGGCCTGCGCGCCGGCCTCCGTTACAATCGCCGCAGCCAGGGCCGCCACGACCGTCTTCCCAGAGCCGACATCGCCCTGCAAAAGCCGGTTCATCGGTTTGCCGGAAGTCAAATCCTTGCGGATGTCGGTCACGGCGCGTCCCTGTGCGCCGGTCAGTGCAAAGGGTAGAGAGCGTATGCGCGCCTCCAGCCAGTCATCCGGCGTCGCGAAGACGCGGGCGGCAGCAGCCTGCCAGTCGCGCTTCTGGCGCAGCACGCCCATCTGGAGGAAGAAGATTTCGTCGAAAGCCAGCCGCTGGCGCGCGGCGCGCAGGCTCTCCTGATTATCCGGGAAATGCACCTGCAGGAGGGCTGTTTTCAAATTGGGCAATTCCGCAGACGAGCGGATGGACTCGGGCAAATGGTCGGTCAGTTTGGGTGACCAGTATGAGACAACCTCTCTCAGCCGCGCGCGCAGCCACTTCTGGGCGACATTGGCCGTCAGCGGATAGATCGGCACGATGCGGTTGGTATGCAGATTCTCGACTTCGACCGGCTCCCAATCGGGGCTATTCATCATCAGCCGGCCAAGATATTGGTCAATTTTGCCGGAGACCGATATGGAGTCGCCGCCATGCAGTCGGTTGGCGATCCAGGGTTGGTTGAACCAGGTCAGGCGTAGACTGCCGGTGCCGTCGTTGATGATGGCCTCGGTAATGGTAGGCGACTGCCCTACCATAGTGCTCGCAGCCCCAGCGCGCACCGGGCGACTGGTCATAGTTTGGACTGTCCCGATTACGGTAACTTCGTCGCCATAATTCAGGCGGTGGATGGGTTTCAACTGGCTGTAGTCGTCGTAACGGCGCGGGAAATAATATAACATGTCGCCCAGGGTCCGCAAACCGAGCTTGGCGAGATCCCTGGCGTGACTCTGGCCAATTCCAGCCAGGACGGTCAGCGAAGCGTTCAGCGCGATCGGGGTCTGGCTGGTGCGGCCGCCGGGGTGCAGGTCGGCGCGCCCCTTTTCAGGTCCAGGCGGTGAGGCTGGGCGGGATGGCTGAGCGGCCGGTCGTTCCTGCCTGGCTGGGGCGGGTTGGATGGTCTGGCCGGGTGCAGAGGCCGCAGGCTCCGGAGAAGAAGCGGGAGAGGCATCCGGCTGCGATTCGCGTCGCGTGGCGGTTTGTCCTTGGATTTGCTTCCAGAGCGTTTTCAGCGCCTCGGCGCGCGCTTCCGGCGTCAGGTCATGATAGCCCCGCAGGCAAGCGGCGACAGCTTGCAGGATCTCTTCCGGGACACTTTCATTGCGAGCTTCCGACTGCCATAAATCCAGGATTTTGACGAGGCCGCCGATAACCGCGCGGTCTTGATAGCCATTATCGTATTCGAGGCGGAAGAATTTTCGGAGTTTCTCCAGTGAAGGCTGCATGGGGTAATTTTATCACGGGAAATGGAACCGGATTGGATTAGTAATCAAGAACCCGTTTTCTCCAAGAAAATGGGTTCTTTCGATCATCGAGCTGCGTTCAAGAGACTGGCACCGCGGCCAACCCCAACCCATTCGGCCCGGTGTGCGTACCGATGACGGTCGTGACATTGACCACCAGCGGAGGTGCGGGTAGTTTCGGTTTAAGGTCTTCGAGCAGTTGGCGGGCGGCGGTTTCGGCGTTGGTATGC
>JBDRTP010000473.1:0-7687 GCA_043823965.1 Chloroflexota bacterium | reverse complement strand
ACACTTCGACAAGCTCAGTGCAGGCATTGGGGCAGAGGAGATCGTAGCCTGCGTGTCAGGCGACGAAGCCACGCAAATCGTGAAAGCATTTGGCAACTATATCATCCCGATGCTCTTTCGGGACACAGTGGACTTGCAATCGATCGGGAAGTGGTTGGGGGAGCATAAAGTGAAGACCGTCGCCATGGAAAGCCTTGTACTGAGCCTGTCGAAGTAACGGGCGTCTATTGGATTCCGCTGTTTGAAGAACTGGAGCGGCAAGGCTTTGAATGTCTGCTGATCAGTCCCCAAAGGGGATGCTATTCGCGTTCGTTACGGAGAGTGCCGGGGAGGAAAAGCGATGTGATAGACGCCCAATGGATTCAAGCCCTGCATAGCTATGGACTGCTGGAAAGTTCGTTCGCCCGCAGGGAGACCTGGTGGCGTTGCGAACCCTGCTGCGGCATCGCGGACAGTTGGTTGAACATCGCTCGCCGCATGTGTTGCATGTGCAAAAGGCGTTATTGCAGATGAATGTCCAGCTCTCGCAGGCGTTGCCTGCCCTGGCGGGCTAGGCCAGGGAGCGACGTGACGGGCGAGACGGGACAGGCCATTATCCGCGCGATCGTGGCAGGGGAACGCGACCCGCAGAAGTTGGCGGGATTGCGAGATCGGAATTGTATGAAAAGCGAGGAAGAAATCGGCAAAGCCCTGGCGGGGACATGGCGCGCAGAACATCTCTTCATTCTCAAGCAATCGTTGGAGATATACGATTTTTATACTAGGCAAATCGAAACCTGCGATGCGGAGATTGATCGCATGTATGCGTTGACGCGTCCGGATTGGAAAGAAAACGACTTGCCGCCGCTTCCGCCGAAGAAGCGCAACTCGCACAGTAAGAACGCACCGCAGAAGAAGGACGACATTCGCAAGCATTTGAAGCGCATCAGCGGAGTGGATTTGAGCGTGGTGGATGGCTTTGGTGTATCGTTGGCGCAGACAGTGATCATGGAAGTCGGGACAGATATGAGTAAGTTCCCCGATGAAAAGCATTTTTGTCCGTGGCTGGGACTTGCGCCGAAGCATGAAATCTCGGGCGCGAAAGTTTTGAAGAATAGAACAATGAAAACGAAGAACCGGGCGGGACAAGCCTTTCGCATGGCGGCGCAATCGGTGAAGAAAGCGGATTGCGTATTTGGCGCGCTGCCTGCCCTGGCGGGCTAGGCCAGGGTATCGGCGCTTGAAAGCGCGGCTGGGTCCCGCACAGGCCACAGTGGCAACGGCGCACGCCATCGCGTGAGTGGTGTATCGTTTGTTGAAGTATCAGTTGGAATACGAACCGTTAAGTGTGAACGAGTATGAGAAGAAGTACGAAGAACAACAGACTTGTGCTGAGCCTGTCGAAGCATCAAATACATGAAAAAGAAAGCCGCCAAACTCGGCTTCCAACTCATCCCCGCCTAAGCGCTCGCGCATGGACGGCAAAAGGCGTCCTCGTTTGAAGACGTCCTGTTTGCGTTTAATCACCTGCATGTTTTGAATTGAATTCTCGCGCCGCGCTCAACATTCAACCCCAATTTGCATGGAATGACCCGTTACGAGAAAACGCAGTTGTCCCCGCGAGGATGTTGTTTCTGAGAACGCTTTGTTCGGTGGCTGCTTAATGAAGGAGTGCCACAAGCAGAAGGGCGACTATCCCCAGCAAACACAACCCGCTAAGCATCCCGATGATCAACGGCCACACTATAATCTTTTCCGGAAATGTCACTCCACTCCGGCGTTCCATTTCACGGCGGATGCGCTCAAACTCGCTACGTTGGAATTGGGCATTCCACCTAATTTTTATTGGGGTGCCCTGCGGCGAAATGCCATCCAGCGTCAACTGGCGGAGCAAGATAAATTTATAAACCACACCGCTCGCGATCTTGGCGAATTCGACGCGCCGATAATCGTGGAACTCAAACGCGGTCTTGTCCGGGTGGAATTCCACCTTGTGGAGTTTGGCTGTGTTAACCACCAGCGTCCCTGCAATCAGGTCGCCGATACGCTGCTTGAGCGGCGTGACCCAGATAACGAACGCGCCAATGGGATTGTATTCAAACAGACTGAGGAAGGCTCTGACGGCTGCCTGCCACCAATGGATCTTCCCACCATCCTTACGGATCGCGCGCAAATAACTGAGCTTCTTACCGGGTGTCATCCCCCAGACAGCTTCAAAGAAGGTGAAATACACGAACCAAATCAACAGCAGCAGGAGTAACAACCCGCCGCTATAGATGGATTCTAGATCAACACCAACCTGCTCCGCACGGATGAGCGCGATGGGCAGGGTAATCATCACACCAATCACACTGTAGATGATGTTGATGAAGATCGCATCCAGGAAGACGCCATTGAAGCGCCAGTTGACACCCTCGCCGCGGATTGGCTCAATCACCCATTCCGCAGTTTCGCCAGCGATCGCGGTTGTGGATTTGCCTTCCGCAAGTAGACGGCTCTTTATGTACACGTCAATGACGGGATTGCCGCACTTTTTACACTTGCCACTTTCGTCCACCTCTACCGTGTCGTGATCGGCCTGGCAATAACCACGGCGGGTCACTTCGAACTGCGCGCCGCAGAAGCGGCAGACTTTTGCATCCATTTGGATTGTCTCAGCGCACAAGGGACATTTTTTTGTTTCGTCATACATGGGAGTCTCCTCTCTCTCTCATAAATCGTTTTACAGAGAACTAGAGGCAATGGCAACAAGAGTTTGCAACATGTAAGTTTGGTTAGTGTAATATTCCTATTTGCGATCTGCGGGTGGTGGGAGCCAATACCCTTTGGCAACATTAGAATGGTTGACGAATAACCAGCCACCGAACTATGTGTTCAGCCGCCATTTGGCGTCCTAACGGCTTATGGGCGGCTTTCAGGCAGCCTGACATCCCAAATTCAATTGGGCATTTAGGCTGCAATCGGTTACAATAGAGTGAACGCCTGACTCCATTTTAGCATAAACCTCGGAGAAAATGCAATGCCCGAACAACCCACATTGTCCCCGAAGGGGAAAAAACTGCTTGATGTCGTGCGTGACGTGTTACGCACCAGGCACTACTCCTACCGCACCGAACAAACCTACGTGGATTGGATCAAGCGCTACATCCTCTTCCACCAAAAGCGCCACCCAAAGGACATGGGCGCGGAGGAAATACAAGCTTTCATCACCCACCTCGCAACCGAACGCAAGGTTGCCGCCTCCACCCAAAACCAGGCGCTTAGCGCGCTGCTCTTCCTGTACCGCATCGTCCTGCAAAAAGAGATCAACCTGCCCCCCGAACTGGTGCGCGCCTCCCGCCCGAAGATCCTGCCCACTGTTTTGACCCATGCCGAAGCCCTGGCGGTCATTAATAAAATGCGCGGCACTTCCCGCCTGATGGCCAAAATCCTCTATGGCAGCGGCCTGCGCCTCATGGAATGTCTGCGCCTGCGGGTAAAGGACATTGACTTCGGCAACCATCAAATCATCGTCCGCGCCGGCAAAGCCTGCCCTGAGCCTGCCGAAGGGGGCGAAGACGACCGCTTCACCGTTCTGCCGGACTCCATCGTGTCGGAACTTCGAACCCATTTGCAGGATGTCAAAGCTTTACACGATAAAGACTTGCGGGAAGGCTATGGAGAAGCGGCCCTGCCCTATGCGTTGAACGTCAAATATCCCAACGCCGGGCGGGAATGGGCCTGGCAGTTCATCTTCCCTGCCTCCCAGCGTTCCGTGGACCCGCTCACCGGCGTCACCCGCCGCCACCACCTCGACGAAAGCGTTTTGCAAAAAGCCGTGCGCCAGGCCGCCCAACTCGCCGGTATCAGCAAACCTGTCTCTCCCCACACCTTCCGTCACTCCTTCGCCACCCAGCTACTCGGAAACGGCTACGACATCCGCACCGTCCAGGAACTCCTCGGCCACAAAGACGTAAAAACCACTATGATTTATACGCATGTTTTACAGCGCGGCGGCCTGGCCGTTAAAAGCCCATTGGATGGTTAGTACTTTATCAATGGAATTCTTGTTTTTTGTGCGAGAATTTTCACCACAAAGGGCACAAAGGAACACGAAGGTTTTTTAGGTTTTCCTTTGTGCACCTTCGTGTACTTCGTGGTTAAATCCTTTGTAGTTCCGGCTCGTCCGGGTTAGGAACTCTAACTTGAATCCTTTCTCCACGTATAAGTTTATTCCTACCATTCTAATCGCACTCCTGCTGTTCGCCCTCGCTGCATGCACCCCCCAGCCGGACGAGCCGCCAACCCCCCCGGTCGTCACCTCCGCCCCGACCACGGACTGGTTCCAGGTCTACTTCACCGACCCAGCCAGCCCGGATGCCAAATACTACAGCGGCGGGCCGGATGAGGCCCTGGCCGCCGCCATCCACTCGGCGCGCCTCTCCGTGGACATGGCCGTCTACAGCCTGAATTTGTGGAGCATCCGCGATGCGCTCCTGGATGCCTATCATCGCGGCGTGAACGTGCGCATGGTCATGGAGAGCGATAACATGGATAGCGATGAAGCCCAGGAGTTGATCGCCGCCGGCATCCCCATCCTGGGCGACCGGCGCGAAGGCCTGATGCACGACAAGTTCGTCGTCATAGACCGGCAGGAGGTCTGGAGCGGCTCGATGAACTTCACCACCGGCGGCGCATATAAGGATGACAACAACCTGATCCGCATCCGCTCGGTCGAAGTCGCGCTGGATTACACCACAGAATTCGAAGAGATGTTCGTGGCCGACAAATTTGGCCCCGCTACGCTCATCCCCTATCCGAACCTGACCATTGACAGCACCCCAGCGGAGCATTCGTTGTCACTCGAAATCTATTTCTCGCCGGATGACGGCGTCGCCGCGCGCCTGGTCGAGTTGATCCAGAGCGCGCAGGAAAGCATCTACTTCCTGGCTTATTCGTTCACCTCGAACGATATTGGCGCCGCGATGAGAGAACGGGCGGGGGCAGGCGTGACCGTGGCCGGAGTCATGGATGCCGGGCAGGTCAACTCCAACCAGGGCAGCGAATACGACCCCTTCCGCCAGGCCGGGTTGGATGTCCGTTTGGACGGGAACGCCGGCCTGATGCACCACAAGCTCTTCATCATTGACGGGAAAATCGTCATCACCGGTTCGTACAACTTCAGCGCCAGCGCCGAGGAACGAAACGATGAGAATGTGGTCATTATTTTCAACCCGGATGTAGCCGTGCAATACCTGACCGAGTTCCAGCGCGTCTACGCCCAGGCGCAGCCGTAATTGAACGAGGGATTTTCACCACGAAGGGCACAAAGTAACACGAAGGTTTTTTTAATTTTCCTTTGTGCACCTTCGTGACCTTCGTGGTTATATCCCCTTCAACGTCTCTGACGTTGGGAATCCTTCAGGAAGGCGGAGTCCAACGTCTCCGACGTTGGGTATCCTTTACCGTTGCAATTTTGACCGAATTGGGGTAAATTATCAGGACAAAATTGCCCTATGACTGCGGTTACTCGCCCCGCGCCGAAGGCTTACTCGGCAGGAGTTTCCCATGCCCGATAACAAATTCTACCTTGGCCGTCGCTTTGATTTGGCAGCAAGCAAGCTTTCTGACCAACCCCTCCTCTATGATCCTGCTGACCTGACCACGCATGCCGTGGTGACCGGCATGACCGGCTCTGGCAAGACCGGACTGTGCATCGCTTTGCTGGAAGAGGCCGCCTTGCAGGGCATCCCGGCCCTGATGATTGATCCCAAAGGCGACCTGACCAACCTCCTGCTCCACTTCCCCGATCTCGCCCCGCAAGATTTCCAACCATGGCTCGACCCGGAGATGGCCCGCCGCGCTGGACAGACCCTCGCAGGAGCTGCGGCGCAGGCCGCCCAGGCCTGGCGAAACGGCCTGTCCGACTGGGGTCTCGACCGCGAACGGTTGCTGGCCCTCGAGAACGCCGCCCAGTTCGCCGTCTACACCCCCGGCTCAGACGCGGGTATCCCTGTTAGCGTGCTTACCTCGCTGCACGCGCCGCCCATTCCCTCGACTTCGCTCGGGACAGGTCCCTCGACTTCGTTCCCTGGCCTGGCCTGGGAGGGCAACCGCGACGTCCTGCGCGCCCAGATCGTCAGCACGGTGACTGCCCTGCTCGGCCTTGTCGGCATGGGTGAGATGGACCCCTTACGCTCGCGCGAACATATCCTGCTCTCCAACATCTTCGAAAACGCCTGGAGCCAGGCCAGGTCGCTCGACATGGCCGAACTCATCCTGCAAACCCAAAATCCGCCCTTCGATAAATTGGGCGCCTTTCCGGTGGATACCTTCTTTCCGGCAAAAGATCGCATGGGACTGGCGCTCCAGTTGAACAACATCCTGGCCGCTCCGGCTTTCGAGATCTGGCGCCAGGGCCAGTCGTTGGACATCGCGGCCCTGCTGAGCATGCCGGATGGCCGTCCACGTCACAGCATCTTCTACCTGGCGCATCTGAGCGACTCCGAGCGCATGTTCTTTGTCACGTTACTGCTCTCAGCCGTCGAAACCTGGATGCGCACGCAGGCCGGCGCTACCTCGCTGCGCGCCTTGCTTTACATGGATGAAATTTACGGTTATCTGCCCCCGCAATCCAACCCGCCCTCCAAGCAGCCCCTCCTGCGCATGCTCAAACAGGCGCGCGCCTTCGGCCTGGGCTTGCTGCTCGCCACCCAAAACCCGGTGGATTTGGACTACAAAGCCCTCTCCAATGCCGGTTCCTGGTTCATCGGCAAACTCCAAACCGACCAGGATAAACAACGCCTGCTGGATGGTTTGGAAAGCGCCGCTTCCGGGAGCCTCGACCGCCGCGCCTACGATACGCTTATTTCCGGCTTGGGCAAGCGCATCTTCCTGTTGCACAACGTCCACACCTCCCCCGCTCCCCCCCCATCTTCGGAGAAGATGGGGGGGACAGGGGGGGTAGTCCTCTTCCATACTCGCTGGACGATGAACTTCCTCGCCGGCCCGTTGACGCCTCCCCAGATCCCGGCCTTGAACAAACTGGTCGGAGCAAGTTATCAGTCGTCAGTGATCAGTGACCAGTTTTCAGTTCCTGATTCACAACCGGAGGCCAAATCTGCCTCCGTCCCCGAAGGTTTTGCGCCAATCCCGCTCATGGTTCCGCAGCCGGTCAATCCGCAATCTGCAATCAGCAATCAGCAATCCTCCGTCACCCGCCCTCCCGTTCCGGCTGGCATCTCCGAATTTTTCCTGCCGCTCAACCAGTCTTTCACCAAAGCCCTGGCTGCCTCCGGCCAGCCCATGCCCGAGGAGGCCATGCTGGCCGGCATCCTGTACCGCCCGGCCATCAGCGCCTCGGCTCAGGTGCGCTTCCTCGACCGCCGCTATGGGGTGGACAGTGAACAGGCCAGATCAGCGCTGGTCACCGTCACCGACAAGCGCGGCGTGATCCGCTGGGATGATTTTGTCAGCCGCCTCCCGGCTGCGGCTGAAATGGATCCCGCCCCTGATCCGCAGGCGCGTTTCGCCGCGCTGGATGCGCCCCTCTCCGACGCCCGCCAGATGACCTCCCTCCAGCGCGACTTCGCCGACTGGGTCTTCCGCGCCAGCAAGCTGACCGTTCGGGCTAACCAAGCCTTGGGCCTGTATGCCACGCCGGATGTCTCGCAGGCAGAATTTATGAAGGCCTGCGCCGAAGCCGCGCGCCAGCAGCGGGATGCTGAGA
>JBDRTP010000472.1:0-2733 GCA_043823965.1 Chloroflexota bacterium | reverse complement strand
GCCAAGCACTCTTCAATCGTCACGGGTAACTGCTCAGCCTGGTAGGGTGGCTTGGGGTTGCAAAAAGGATGGATAGAATGGCTTGCCGACCAAAGCCATCTCCAATGCTTCGAGCACCCGTTGGTCATTCTTCCGGGCGGTGGAGATGTAGCTGCGAATATGAGAAAACGTCCGGGCGCCTGCCTGACTGCGGAAACCACCCGACACCTTTTGTTTCAACTTGACCATCCGCAGGTCGCGCTCGGCCAGATTGTTGTCAAACGGCTCCTTAAAATCGTACATAAAGGCCAGTACTTCCCGCTTGTGATTCTGGAGCCGGTCCAGTAGATTCTTGGGCTTGCTCTGTTTCTGCCGCCCGCGCTTTTTCACCAGCGGCTCTGGCGGTGGCGGGTTCACCTGCAGCCCCTGGCCGATCAGGTGGTCGTACCGCGCCGCGAAATCGACCAGTTGGCGGTCGGGCAAGGCGCTGTGGCCTGCCCTGGTCGCCTCCTCTACGGCTTCCTTGATCTCGACCAGCAGTTTGCTCATCTCGCCGGCCCATTCCTGCGCGTACTGCTCTTCGATGAAGGCCAACTCCCGCAGGTGGTGCGCGTTACAGCGCCCGTGTTTGGCATCCGGATACTGGTCATAGGAACATGCTCAAAATATTGGTGGGGCAGGCTGATGTCAAGACAGACCCCCCTCTTTGTCAAGAGCCAAATGGCTTAGAAAAGAGTAGCCATTTGACGCTGGCGAACCGCCCTGTTTTCGGCTATGATCACGGGTGATGAGCGATTCTCTGCGCACGTTCGATCTAACGCAACTGAACCTGGATGCGGCCACCCGCCAGTTGATTCAGCGCTTGTTGAATCACATCGAGACGCTGGAAGCCGAACTCCAGGAACTGCGCGCGGAAAATCAGCGGTTGCGGGATGAGGTGGCCCGCCTCAAAGGGCAGAAAGGGCAGCCCCAGTTCCAGGCCAATCGGCCACCCCAGCCCACGCCGGACCAACCCAGCCCGGCCTCGACCCGCGAACCCCAGCCGGCTCCCCCGAAAGTGCCGCGGGCGGAACGAGTCAAGATTGACCGCGAGGAGATTGTGCCCCTCGACCGCAGCCAGTTACCGCCCGATTTCGAAACTCGCGGTTATCGCGACGTCACGATCCAGAACATCCGCTTCGAGACCAATAACGTGCGCTATCGGTTGGAACGCGGCTATTCGGCCAGCGCGGGGCAATTCTTCGAAGCCGCGTTGCCCCCCGCCCTGCAGGGTCAATCCTTCGGCCCCGAGTTGCAAGCGTTCGTTTTGATGCTCCACTTCGAGTTGCGGGTGCCGGAAGACAAGATCTGGAGCCTGCTGAATGCCCAGAGCCTCGTGATTTCAGCCGGCCAAATCTCGAATATCGTGATCAAGAAACACCTGGCGCAGTTTGCCGAAGAACGCCAGGCGATCCTGGCGGCGGGGGTCGAAACCACCCGGTATCAACACATTGACGACACTTCGCTCCGCGTGGGTGGGGTCAACCACTACTTGTCGACGGTGGGCAATCCGTATTTTGCCTGCTTCTTCATCCATCGCCACAAGAACTGGGCCACGATTGCCGACCTGTTTTCACTGCATCGGCTCGATGCCGCCCCGACAGCGGCAGACGCGGCCACCCCACCGAGCGCAACCGCCCGCGCGTTAGACCTGAAAGCCCTCGGCGAGGCCGTCCAGATTCTGATGGCCGATGGGGCCCCCCAGTTCGCGGGTCAGACCGAGCACCTGGCGCTGTGCTGGATTCATGCAGAACGGCATTACGCCAAACTGCGGCCCTATTTCGAGACGCATCAGAAACTCCTGGATGACTTTCGCTCCGAGCTGTGGACCTACTATGACCGCCTCAAAGCCTACGCCGCGGCCCCCACCGAGGCTGAAAAGCACGCGCTCCCGGCCGCCTTCGATGCGCTCTTTGGGCGCACGACGGGCTACGACGACCTGGACCATCGGATCGCACTCACCCGCGCCAAAAAGACCGAATTGTTGGTGGTCTTGGACTTCCCGGAAGTCCCGCTCGATAACAACCTGGCCGAACGGGACTTGCGCGAAGGCGTCGTCAAACGCAAAATCTCGTATGGGCCGCGGGTGGCGGATGGGGCCCAGGCCTGGGAGGTCTTCCTGACCCTGTTAGCCACCTGTCGCAAAAACAGTGTCAATTTCTACGCCTATCTGTGTGATCGAATCTCCCAGGTCAATCAAATGCCCGCTCTGGCGACCCTGGTGCGCGCCCGTGCCCCCACCTGATTCTGAGCATGTTCCTCGAATGTCTCCAGGCCAAGGCTGTCCAGGGCGCAGCGGGACTGGAGTTCCCTCGGTACACAGAGCATCCCGTTGAAACCGGTATCCAGAATGGCGTTCAACGGGATGTTCCCCTCCTCACCAACCAGGAAAATGCTCTCCACCACTGGCTCAAGGTTCTCATTGATAATCCCGCGCAGGAACATCGCGCGCTCCTTGATCTCTTCTCAGCCGGCCGACGCCTTTGAGGGAATGGACGGCCGGATACCCGATCCGGATGAAGTAGAAAACCTTGCCTGGGAACTTCTGGCGCGCCTTCAAGCCGGCTTCCAGCGCGGTACGGCCAACGAAAATTTCGCCACTCTCGATCTCGATGGCGACGACCCTGCCTTGCTCTTGAGTTTCTAACCGCTTTCGGTACTTGAGGTCGTAAATCGCTTTGGCCCTGGCAACGAAAGCCTCTCGATCTAGCCCGG
>JBDRTP010000471.1:0-3656 GCA_043823965.1 Chloroflexota bacterium | reverse complement strand
CAGATCGAAGCTCAGGGAACCTTTATTGACCCACAGTTTGGCTTGCAGGTTAACGCAGCCGGGAGTGGTTCGGGTTTCATTATTGACCCGTCAGGAATCGCAGTGACGAATAATCACGTGGTCACCGGCGCAGCCATGCTGAAGGTGTGGGTCGGTGGAGATACCGGCCGGACTTACAATGCCAAAGTCCTCGGCGTCTCGGAATGCTCCGACCTGGCGGTGATTGATATTGATGGCGATGGCTTCCCATATTTGCAGTGGCGCGAAGGCCCCATCAGCGTTGGCCTTGATATATATGCGGCCGGCTTCCCGCTGGGTGATCCGGAGTTTACCCTCACCAGGGGTATTGTCTCCAAAGAGCGTGCTGGCGGCGAGACCAGCTGGGCTTCGGTGGATGCGGTCATCGAACACGATACCACGACCAACCCCGGGAATTCCGGCGGCCCGTTAGTGGATGGCAACGGCCAGGTGGTGGGCGTCCACTATGCCTCTTACCGGGAGGGCCGCCAAGCTTTCGCCATCGGCCGTGAAGTGGCCATTCCGATCATCGAGAAATTACGCTCCGAGGAAGATGTGGATTCGATTGGCGTCAATGGAACTGCTGTTGTATCGGAAGATGGTTCCTTGAGCGGCATTTGGGTGTCCTCGGTCAAGTCCGGTTCACCAGCCGATAAAGCCGGATTTCAAGCCGGCGATATAGTCTACCAATTGGAGGGACTGGTATTGGCTACAGATGGCACGATGAAAGATTACTGCGATGTTATCCGCAGCCACAAGCCCTCCGATACGCTCTCGGCGACAGTGATCCGCTATGCCACCGGGGAACTGCTCGAAGGTCAGCTCAACGGCCGCGCTCTTGCAGTGACCGGCACCTTCGATACCAGCGGCGCGGGCGGCTCCACTGGCAGTACCAGCGGCGGAAGCGGCGAGGCACCAGCCTACTTCACCGAGGAGTTCGACGGTCTAATCCCTGACTGGACGTATTTCTTAATGAGCGGCAATGAAAATAAAATGACCCTGGAGAGTGGAAATGGCATATTGCTGTTCGACCTGAAGGGTGAAGACTTGTGGGTATATCTTCTATACGATCCCTACACTTACACTGACGTGCGCATTGATGCACGCGTCGAAAACCGTGGCTTCAACAACAATAATGTCAGCCTGATCTGCCGCTACGATGAAAAATATGGCTGGTACGAGTTCAACATTGCCAATAACGGTCTGTATTGGATTTATGCCTATGACGAAACAGTCAAAGGCTATACAGAGCTTTATAGTGGTGGATCAACTGCTATTCGCTCTGGCAAGGATGTGAACGAGTACACGGCCATCTGCAAGGGGAATACGCTTGCGCTGTACATCAACGGTGTGGAGGCACGCACGATTACTGAGAAGAGGTTCGCCTTCCGCGACGGCCAGGTTGGGATCTCGACCTCCTCTTTTGACGTGTTGCCCATCATCGTGGAATGGGATTGGGTGACCATCAGCGAGCCATAAAACAACACTCGTTTATATTTTGAGGCTGCCTCACGCTGGGGCGGCCTTTTATCAGACCTGACAGGTTGTTCAAAACCTGTCAGGTCTTGCACTTTTTTTTTACGGAATTTCTCGCTACAAAGGCTGTTGCCTGAAAAATTACATTTTTTCTATGCGGCGTTAACGTTTTTCTTGCATTTATCGAGTATGCTATTGGCAATGCGAAGCCCAAAAGCCCGGTCGAGCAATCTACCCGCGCGAGGGGATTGCTCACCTGCACTTGCGTCTGCGTGCAGCGCAGATGCAAGTGTCACTCAGGCAAAATAGGCAGTGGCTCGCAATGATACCAACAACAGGAGTAATGTCATGGGAAAAATCATCGGAATTGACTTGGGGACGACCAACAGCGTGGTTGCCGTGATGGAGGGCGGCCAGCCGACGGTTATCACCACTGCAGAGGGCGGGCGGCTGTGCCCGTCGGTGGTGGCGTTCAACAAGAACAATGAACGCATGGTCGGGCAGACTGCCAAACGCCAGTCCGTGATCAACTCGGAAAACACAATTTACTCCATCAAGCGTTTCATGGGCCGTCGCTACGAAGAGGTGGAAACCGAGCGCAAGATGGTGCCATACCAGGTCGTGAGCGGCCCCTCGAACGAAGCGCGCGTCAAGATCCCCGTGACCGGCCGCGAGTACAGCCCGCAGGAAATTTCAGCCATTATCCTGGCGAAACTCAAATCGGACGCGGAGGCCTATCTGGGCCAGACGGTCACGCAGGCAGTCATCACCGTGCCTGCATATTTCAACGACTCCCAGCGTCAAGCAACCAAAGACGCCGGCCGCATCGCTGGATTGGAAGTGATGCGCATCATCAACGAGCCGACCGCCTCCGCCCTGGCTTATGGCTTGGACAAGAAAAAGAACGAGACCATCCTGGTCTTCGACCTGGGCGGCGGAACGTTCGACGTCTCGATCCTGGACGTTGGCGAAGGCGTCATCGAGGTCAAAGCCACCAACGGCGATACCCACCTGGGCGGCGACGACTGGGATCAGCGCGTCGTCAACTGGGCTGCGGACGAGTTCAAGAAGGATCAGGGCATTGACCTGCGCCAGGATCGCCAGGCTCTCCAGCGCCTCAGAGAAGCAGCCGAAAAAGCCAAGATCGAGCTTTCCAGCATGATGGAGACCGAGATCAACCTGCCCTACATCACCGCGGACGCTTCCGGCCCCAAGCACATGCAGCTCAAACTGACCCGCGCCAGGTTCGAGCAGATGACCGAAGAATTATTAAATCGCTGCCGTAAGCCTTTCGAGGCTGCCCTGAAAGACGCCGGTATGAGCGCTGCAAACCTCAACGAGGTTGTCCTGGTCGGCGGCGCGACGCGCATGCCGATGGTCCAAGAGCTGGTGCGAAAGATGACGGATGGCAAGGAACCCAACAAGGGTGTCAACCCGGATGAAGTCGTGGCGGTCGGCGCGGCTATTCAGGCCGGCGTGTTGGGCGGCGAAGTAAAGGATATCCTCCTGCTGGACGTGACCCCGCTCTCGCTCGGCGTCGAGACCCTGGGCAGCGTTATGACCACCATGATCGAGCGCAATACCACCATCCCGGTGCGCAAGACCGAAACCTACTCCACCGCCGCAGACAGTCAGACTGCCGTGGATATCCATATCCTGCAGGGCGAGCGCCCGATGGCCGTCGATAACATGTCGCTTGGGCGCTTCCGCCTGGACGGCATCCCGCCCGCGCCGCGCGGCATCCCGCAGGTCGAGGTGACCTTCGACATTGACGCCAACGGCATCCTGAACGTCACGGCAAAAGACAAGGCCACCGCCAAGGAGCAGAAGATCACCGTCACCGCCTCGACCAATTTGAACAAACAAGATATCGAGAAAATGGTACAGGAGGCTCGCCAGCACGAGACGGAGGACAAGAAACGCCGCGAGGCCATCGAAGCCCGCAACAACGCGGATAGCTTGATCTACCAGACCGAAAAGGCGCTGCGCGATCTGGGCGAAAAAGTCCCGCCAAATGACCGCTCGAACATCGAGAGCAAGGTCAGCGAACTCAAGCAGGCCATCCAGGGTGATGACTTGAACCGCATCAAGAAGTTGAGCGAGGAATTGCAGAACGCCTTCTACGCCCTCAGCCAGCAGATGTATGCCCAGGAACAGCAGAC
>JBDRTP010000470.1:0-4246 GCA_043823965.1 Chloroflexota bacterium | reverse complement strand
CACATACCGGTGCCCGGCCACCCAAAAAACGCCGCGTCTAGAAACTACTCAAAGATGGGGGGGTGGGGGTTTGCACGCGAGCTTCGCCCGCTTGCAAACCCCCACCTTCCCCCGAATTATTGAGATGATACTGCGTCTAGTTTAGCGAGAGAGGTTAGAACGTATGGCGAAAGATCTTGGACCGGCCTGCAAACTGTGCCGGCGTGAAAGCGAAAAACTATTCTTGAAGGGAGAGCGTTGTTTCTCCCCGAAATGTGCATTCGAACGGCGCGGCTTCGCGCCCGGCCAGCATGGTCGTTCGACCGGAGGCCGGCGTAAAGGTGGTGGCAGTGGCCGTGAATCGGACTATTCCCGCCAGTTGCGCGCCAAGCAAAAAGCGCGTCGCATCTACGGCGTCTTCGAGCGCCAGTTCCGCAGGTACTACGAGACGGCCCAACGGCGGCGTGGAATCACCGGTCTGGTGCTATTGCAAACCCTGGAATCCCGTTTGGATAATGTTGTTTTCCGAATGGGCTTTGCCAGCAGCCGCGGTCATGCCCGTTTGCTCGTCACTCACGGCCATTTCACGGTCAACGGCCGGCGCACGGACATCCCCTCGATGGTCCTGGGCGCGGGTGACGTGGTGGCCGTGCGGGATGGCTCGCGCGAGGGTACTTATTTCAAGGAATTACCTTCGATTGCCGAGACGCGCAACATCCTGCCGTGGTTGAGCCGTGACTTGAAGAATTTTTCGGGCAGCGTCATACGCCTCCCGGAACGCGCCGAGATTGACGGTAATTTGAACGAGCAGTTGATCGTTGAATACTACTCGCGATAATGGTAGCCAGTAGGTTACCATTATCCGAGGCTTTTTGCTCTATTAGAAAGTGCTGCCGAGTAGGCCTTTCGAAGAACCTGCGGTCGGCGCTAATCGCTGAACGAAAACCCTATCATTTGCGGTTATCTCAGCACAGGCAGGTACATGAATTTATGCCGAGTAGGCTTTTGAAAAGAAGTAGTAGATGTGGTGTACCTATTGTACGCCGGGGAGAGGTGAACCGTGACAGTTATAACGAACATGGTCATGCCGAAGATCGAGCGCGAGGACGAGGCTCGGAATTATGGTAAGTTCATCATCAGCCCGTTAGAGCGTGGCTATGGTGTGACCCTGGGCAATTCTCTACGACGGGTATTACTTTCGTCGCTTGAAGGGATTGCGGTGACATCTATTCGCATCGCGGATGTGCTGCACGAGTTCAGAGACATACCGGGCGTCCGTGAAGATGTATTGCAGGTGATGCTGCAAATCAAACAGCTACGCCTGAAGCTGGATGGTGTAGACACAACCCGAATGCACCTGGAGGTGCGCGGCGAGGGTGTTGTGACCGCAGCGGATATCATTGCGCCGCCCGAGGTGCAGATCATCAATCCAGACCTGTATCTTTTTACGGCGGATAATGCCAAGACCCGCATTGACATCGAGTTCATGGTCGAGCGCGGGCGCGGCTATTCCCCCGCCAATGAGCGCGGGCACATACCGATCGGTGAATTACCCGTGGATGCTATCTTCGGTCCGGTCAAGCGCATCAATTGGAACGTGCAGGCGGCGCGCGTCGGCCAGAGCACCAACTATGACAAACTGGTGCTCGAAATCTGGACGGATGGCACTCTTTCGCCGGAAAATGCACTGAGCAGTTCAGCCAAGATACTCATCGAGCATCTGCGCTACATTGCAGGCGTCAGCGAGGAGACCCTGACCATTGCCATTGAAAAGGAAGTGTCGGGCTCTCGCTTGACCAGCGAAGTAGCAGAGGCGCCGGTTGAATCGCTCGATTTGTCGGTGCGCGTTTTCAACTCTTTGAAGCGTACCGGCATTACCACCGTCGGGGATGTGCTCGAGCTGCTCGACAAGGGCGAACAGGCTGTGATGTCCATCCGCAACTTCGGCGAGAAGAGCCTGGATGAATTGCGTACCAAGATGTATGAGAAGGGCTATTTGAAGGACGAAGTCAAGAAAGAGTCGGAGTAACTTAAAAATGCGACACCAAGTATCCGGTTATAGACTGAATCGAAGCAAGGGTGCGCGCATCGCACTGCGCCGCACACTGATCAAACAGTTTTTTACGCATGAGCGCATTCGCACGACAAAAGCCAAGGCGGCTGCGATCCGCGGCGAGGCCGAGAAGATGATCACACTGGCGCGCAACGTCAAGGATGCCAGCGATGTCGAGAAGGTCAACGCACGCCGCACCGTCGCAGCTAAACTGGGCGACAACCAGGTGGTCAAGAAACTGTTCGATGAAATTGCACCGCGTTTTGGGGAACGCCCCGGCGGCTATACCCGCGTCTTGAAATTGGGTCCTCGCCAGGGCGATGCCGCGGAGATGGTGCTGCTGGAGTTAGTAGAAGAGTAGAGAGTAGAGAGTAGAGAATAGAGAGTAGAGAGTAGTGACTAATCTCTAATCTCTGCTCACTAACATGGAACGTTACCAGATTATCCTGGCTTACGATGGCACCGGCTTCGTCGGCAGCCAGCGGCAAGCGACATCCCGCCGCACGGTGCAGGCTGAGCTTGAAAAAGCCCTGCGGGCACTGGGCTGGGATGGGCGGACGGTCTTCCTGGCCGGCCGCACCGACGCCGGCGTCCATGCCAGCGGCCAGGTGGCGGCGTTCGATTTCGAATGGCAGCATTCGCTCGAAGACTTGAACAATGCCCTGAACGCCAATTTGCCTGCGGATATGGCCGTACGGAAGGTGTTTCAGGCGGCGGAGAAATTCCATCCGCGCTTCGATGCCACATCCCGCCGTTACTGCTACCGGCTCTTCTGCCAAAGCGTGCGCGACCCATTGCGGGAACGCTACGCCTGGCGGGTCTGGCCGCCCGTCACAGACCTGAGACCCCTGGCGAAAATCTGGCCCGGCAGACACGACTTCGCGGCCTTCGGTACACCGCCCCGGCGCGGAGGAAGCAGCCTGCGCAGCGTCTTTTCGGCGGAATGGCATCAGCAGGTTGACGAATGGAGCTTCGAGATTCAGGCGGATGCTTTTCTGTACCGTATGGTGCGCAGATTGGTTTTCGTCCAAGTTGCCGTCGGGCAGGGCAGACTTCCAGCGCAGGCATTGGCTCAAGCTCTGCGAAGCAGGCCCGGGGTCCACAGTGTGCCGACTGGCCTGGCTCCGCCAAATGGCCTGACGCTTGTAGAAGTCCGATATGATAATCTGGTTTGATTAATACTGTGGAATGCGACGGCGGAATACCCTGAAGAGGCACATCCGTCGCGGAGGCGGAAGCAGGCTTCCGCATTCCAGAAATGAATCGGAGAGACGACAGTGCAAAAAACATATTATCCTAAAGCTGGCGAGATTGACCGCCAGTGGGTGTTGGTAGATGCCGCCGGTCAGACCCTGGGCCGTTTAGCTACTCAAATCGCGGGTATATTGCTTGGCAAGCATAAACCCACCTTCACGCCTGGCGTTGAAATGGGCGATACCGTCGTCGTAATCAACGCCTCCAACGTGACCGTGACCGGTACGAAACTGGATGATAAAGTTTATCATCACCATACGAATTACCCCGGCGGGTTGAAATCTATCACCCTGCGCGACCAGTTGCGCAAGCATCCCGACCGCGTGATCCGTTCGGCGGTATGGGGTATGCTGCCACATAACAAAATGGGCCGGCATGTCCTCAAACGGCTCAGGATATTCGCCGGTGGAGAGCATCCACACACGGCGCAAGTCTCGCCGAAGGCCTAATCGGCAGAAGGTTGCATAGTCGGGTGTCATTGCGAGGAGCACTTCGGCAGGCTCAGTGTAAACTCTGCGACGAAGCAATCCCCAAGTGAGAAGGAGATTGCTTCGGGCAAAAGATGCCCTCGCAATGACACAAATAAAGCAGGAAGGAACTTATGTCTGTTCAATATTACGAAGGTGTAGGACGCCGCAAGGAAAGTATCGCCCGCGTGCGCTTGATGAGTGGTTCGGGCCAGTTCACCGTCAACGAGAAAGAGTTGCAGGCCTATTTCACCCGCACAGGCGATATCGAAACCATTTTGGCGCCGTTAAAGGCTGCCGGCCAGGATCTAAAGGCTTACGATATCTCCGCCCACGTTCAAGGCGGTGGCGTGAACGGCCAGACTGATTCAATGCAGCTCGGCCTCGCCCGCGCCCTGGTCAAGATGAACGAGCAATGGGGCCCGATCATGCGCAAAGGCGGTTTCATGACCCGTGATCCGCGCGTCAAAGAACGCAAGAAGCCCGGTCTCAA
>JBDRTP010000469.1:0-3321 GCA_043823965.1 Chloroflexota bacterium | reverse complement strand
CGGTGTGTAAGGCGGCGTGTGAGCTGGGGATCACCATCAGCTGGGCGCACCGGCTGCGGGCGAACTGCCTGCAGAACCTGCACGCGGACTTAATGGCGGAAGGACTGACCGACCGGGAGGCGCGGCAGAAGATGTCGCACTGGCCTATCTCCTTATTCCACTTAACGATGCAAGCAAGGTGTGTACACACCGCTGAGTATGCCCGTAAACCTTGGGATGTATTTATCACGATAGCGGGGTAGCGTCCGTATTGGACAACCCTGGCTTCGTTTTCGGGCAATTCATCAACTTTACCAACCCGCACCGGTTCAGCGGGTGTTTCCTCCAGCTTCGAGGGGTAAAAGTATGCCACAATCGGTGCGACAATGACGCCTACACCGGTTGCCGCAAGAACCTGGCTGACGATCTTGATAAAATCGCGGCGGGTGATTTTGCTCATATTCGTTCAACCTCCTCAGAATGTTGTGGCTGTAAAGATAATTATGAGTCTTTGGGCATCCCCGTGGAAAAGGGGAAAAAATACCTCCTACCCCATCACGGTAAATCCCAGGTGAAGACTCGCTCCGGCACGTCCAGGTTGACAATCTTGATGGTGATCTGCTTTGCGCCTTCCAGCACGGATTTTCCAGCCACGCTGGCGGGAAATTGGAGCGTGCCTTCCACGTGATGCCCGCCACGCGGCGCATCCCACAGGCTGGCCGGGACGGTAACGCCGGTGTCGGTGGTCAGTGTGGCCAGTGTTGACAAATCCATGCTCAAGTCAACCGAGTGGGTGTTGAGCGACACGTTGAAATCCAGGGTTTCGGCGGTGAAATTCTTTGGGGTGATTTCCACGATTACCGCGCCCTGGCTGTCGCTGACGGTTTCCGTCGGCAGGGAGGCGCCTGTCGAAACGGTTACAGGTTCGGGAGTCGAAGGAAGCACCGGGAGAGTCGGCTCGGGGGTGGCGGCAGCGGAACAGGCGGCGAGGATCAATCCCAGGGCGAGAATCGCAAAAGTCGAAATGATTTTACGCATGAGAGTCTCCGAGTTGTAGAGTTTTTTGCCGTTCGCGGTAGAGGGTGTAGGACATAAACACAATTCCGAACAGGGTCATCCCCAGCCCGACCAGCATGAACGGGATGCGGTAACGGGCAAGGAAAGTGGCGGCGGCGGTCAGGCCGAGGATGGGCAGGACGTCGCTGACGTGGTGGATGCAGCAGGCGACCATGGCCAGGCTGGAGGTCGCGCCGCTGGCACCGGTGAGAGCGGCGGGGGCGGCAGTGCTTTGAACGGGCACGAACAGGCGGAAGCGCAAGATGCTGTAGAGCGCCGTTTGAATCCCAAAACCGATAATGATCGGGAAGACGATCCAGCGGTCTTGCCAGAACAGGCTGGCGGCATACTGGAAACCCTGCGCCCAGGAGACGATGCCAAAATAGATGCTGGTCAACAGGATCGAGCCGGTCAACCCGGCGGCGAGGGGGATCAGGATGCGTCGTTTCATAGGAGTATGATATCGCAGGGGCGGGAGAATGTCATCCGCAAACAGGCGCGAAACAGCATAAGCAAAATTGCTTATGGGAGAATGGGGGTATATGCGCTTTGCGAGGCAGCGCGGAAGGGATAGACTGATACCAGTATGATGCACGCCACTCCCCTTCTTACGTTGGATCTGACCTGCGAGCAGGCACTGGAAATGGTTGCCGCGCGGCTGCAGGCTGCCGGTCTGCAAGTGATGCGCACGTTCGACCTGCAAAGCACACAATCGTTTGCGGATGGCTGTCCGTGCCCGCATCATGGGACGGAGGCGTGCAACTGCCAGATGGTGGTGGCGCTGGTGTACGGCGCGGGCGAGCCGCTGACGCTCATCCTGCACGGCTACGACGCGCACACCTGGCTCTCGCTGGCCGGCACGGGGGCGGCGGGCACTTTCATCCAAAACATCTTGAACGTGGAGGCTGCATGACAACTGCTGCTGGTACGCCGTCCTTTTTGAGCCGCAACTGGTTCTGGCTGTTTACAGCTATTTTTGGAGTGTACGTCATCCTGCCGTTCCTGGCCCCGGTATTCATGGCGCTTGGCTGGGATGGCGCGGGCCGGGTGATCTACACCATCTACTCGTTCCTCTGCCACCAACTCCCCCAACGCTCGTATTTCCTTTTCGGCCAGCATTTCACCTATCCGCTGGCGCAGATCCAACAGGCGGCGGGAATTGCAGACCCCAACAACCTGCTCGCCCTGCGGCGTTTCATCGGCAATCCGGAAATGGGCTGGAAGGTTGCCTGGTCCGACCGGATGATCTCGCTGTTCACCAGCATCCCACTCTTTGCCCTGCTGTGGTATCCTTTGCGGCGGCGGCTCAAAGCGCTGCCCTGGTGGGGATTTGTCCTGCTGATCCTGCCGATGGCGCTGGACGGGACGACGCATTTTATCAGCGACTTGAGCGGAATCGGCCAGGGTTTCCGGGACACGAACCTGTGGCTGGCGGCGCTGATGAATAACGTTTTCTTCCCCGCTTTTTACGCCGGGGATGCCTGGGGCTCGTTCAATTCGATCATGCGCCTGCTGACGGGCGCCCTGTTTGGGCTGGGTATAGTCTGGTTTGGGTTCCCTTATCTGGAACAATCCTTGAGTGGAGAATAATGCGTGGAACAAGTCTCAGCACAAGCGGTGACGCCTCCTGCCTCGCAACGCTGGCATATTTTTCTGCACGCCCTGTTGTTCGTGGCGGGCTTTTCGCTGGTATTCGTCGTCGGCTGGGGCGGGACGGCGAGCCTGCTCGGTCAACTCTTTGCCGCGGCCAAGCCGGTGATCGCCCGCATTGGCGGCGTGATCGTCATCCTGTTCGGGCTGGCGACGATGGACGTCATTCGCCTGCCCTGGCTGTATTACATGGATACCCGCCCGCAATACCAGGGACGGACGGGCAACTATCTCGGTTCCGGTCTGATGGGTACCTTTTTCGGCGCGGGCTGGAGTCCGTGCATCGGCGCCACGCTGGGGGCGATCCTGACGCTCGGATTGAGTGGAAATACCGTCTGGCAGGCGATGGGTCTCGCCTCCGGCTATTCGCTCGGGCTGGGTATTCCGTTCCTGGCGATGGCGCTGGGGCTGGAGCGCGCTTCGGGCTGGGTGAAACGCCTGCGCCGGTACCAACGCGCCTTCCAGATCGCCAGCGGCGTCCTGATGATCGCGATCGGCATCCTGCTGCTGACGAACTGGATGTCGCTGATCGCCATCTGGGCGTTCAGGAACAATCTTTATCTGGATGTATTCTTTTTCAGCGGCGGCGTCCCCTCGTATTTGACTGCCATTCTCGCTGGGCTGCTGTCGTTCTTC
>JBDRTP010000468.1:0-6372 GCA_043823965.1 Chloroflexota bacterium | reverse complement strand
GGGCCGGCCTGCGCTGGACGTGGTTTCCGGCGCGCTGTTTGTGATTGGAATTATCCTGCTGCTCGTCCGCTACGTGCGCCAGCGTCACTGGCTGGACCTGTTCCTGCTCCTCTCCATTCCGCTTTTGTTGCTGCCCTCGATTCTTTCCCTGGCCTTTCCGGCGGAGAATCCGGCCCTGAATCGTGCCGGCGGCGCGCTGGTGCCGGCCTTTCTCATCGTGGCACTCGCTTTGGAGGGTTTGCTGGCCGGTTTCGGGGGTTGCCCTCCCGCAAGGACATCGGGACGATGTGAGCAGTCAGTCGCAGGGCCGGGAACAAGTCACCGCGCTTTGGCCTGGGCTGTGACCGGTATACTGCTCATCTGGTCAGTTTCCCAAAATTACGATTTGGTCTTCAACCAATATGACCGCCGGTTTCGTCTCGGGGCGTGGAATTCGTCCGAGATGGGCGCGGTCATCAAGCAATTCGGGCAGACCTACCGAGTAGGTGCTGCGCATGGCTCGACGGATAACGCCTGGATCGTGCCGTACCCGCACTGGGTGGATACGCGCCTGCCGGGCGTCTGGGCCGGCATCCCAAACCGCGATTTTGCCGTCTGGCGCGATGACCTGGCGGATACGGTCAACGTGGCCGGCCCGAAAGTGTTTATCGTCAAGGCCGACGTGGACCAGCCGGAACACAATGATCAGGCTACGCTGGACACACTGGCGGCGCTCTACCCGCAAGGCACGCTGAGTGTGTATATGTCGAAAGTGGACAACCACGAGTTTTGGATTTTCTTCGTGCCGTAAAGATCAACAATGACGACTTCACCACACGAACGCAAATGGGACTGGGTCTATGACCTGCTGCTGATTGTCGTGCTGCTGGTTGGGGCGTATTTTCGTCTGGTCGGCCTCAACTGGGACGAGGGCCAGCACCCCCACCCCGATGAGCGTTTTCTGACCATGGTCGAGACGGCGCTGCAGCCCAAAGTATGCGCCGACGCATCCGTGCCGCTGGAAGCCTGCCCGCCGGAGCAGAAACGCTGGATGAGCGCCAGGGATTATTTCAACACGGCCAAATCCACGCTTAATCCGCACAACCGCGGCTATGGCTTTTTTGTGTATGGCACGCTGCCGATGTTTATCGTCCGCTATGTTGCTGAATGGTCAGGCCAGACCGGCTACGACCAGGTCAATCTGGTCGGGCGGCTGCTCTCGGCGCTGGCGGATTTAGGCACGCTTGTTCTGCTTTATTTCATCGCGGCGCGCGTGTATAACCGCCGCGTCGGGCTGCTGGCGGCAGCTTTCTCCTCACTGGCGGTGATGCAGATCCAGCAGTCGCATTTCTGGACGACGGATAATTTCACCACGTTCTTTATGTTTCTGGCGCTGTACTTTGCGGTGGAAATTGCGTTTGGGGAGAATAGAGAGAAGAGATTAGAGATTAGTAAGGAGAGGGGGACTACTCTCTCCTTTCTGTTCTCTACTCTCTCGCGCATCTTGCGCGACCCCCTTCTCTGGCTCAGCCTCGCCTTCGGCTTCACCCTCGGCATGGCGCTGGCCTCGAAGATCAATGCCATCGTCCTGGCGGTGGTGCTGCCGGCGGCGCTTTTTATTCGATACAGTAATCAGTGTTCAGTTTTCAGTATTCAGTCACGCGATGAAAAAATGAACACTGAACACTGGACACTGAACACTGTCAACTGGTCACTGATCACTGTTTACTTGATAACGGGCGCGCTCGCGGCGCTGCTGGCCTTCCGCCTCTTCCAGCCGTACGCTTTCAGCGGTCCCGGCTTCTTCGGTCTCAAGCCTAATCCTGAATGGATCGCCGACATCCGCGAACAGCGCTCCCAGGCCAGCGGCGATGCGGACGTGCCTTTCGCTCTGCAATGGGCGCGCCGCTCGCACCTGTATTCGTTCGAAAATCTGACCGTCTGGGGACTCGGCCTGCCGCTCGGCATCCTGGCCTGGGCCGGCTTCCTGTGGATGGGCTGGCGCATATTGAAAGGTGAATGGAAGCAGCACGCCCTGCTTTGGGGTTGGACGGCGGCTTATTTCCTCTGGCAATCCATCCAATTCAACCCGACCATGCGTTACCAATTGCCCATTTACCCTTTGCTTGCGATGATGGCCTCTTACTTCGTGTTCCAGGTTGCAGGTTTAAGATTGAAAGTTAAGCGCGCCAACCCTGACCTTCGACCTTTGACCTTCAACCTTCAACCACTCGCAATCCTGCTTGGCAGTTTGGTACTGGTGGCGACCGCAGGCTGGGCTTTGGCTTTTACGTCTATCTACACCCGCACCGAAACCCGCCTGGCCGCCTCGCGCTGGATTTATCAGAACATCCCCGGGCCCATCAACCTGCGGCTTCAAATACCAGACGGAACAACTTACCGAGTAGGTGCTGTGCACAGCACCTACTCGGCGCACAATCAGCCGCTGCCGTTTCATGGCACACCCATCCAGCCAGGTTTGCCTTTTGAAACTGCTTTTTTCGCCCAGCGGGATGGGATTTTGACGGATATTCTGCTGGCGCATGTTGCCGACCGAGTAGGTGCTGCGCATAGCACCGGAACGCGACCTGCGACCCTCAGCCTGTCTCTCGCCCTCGCGCCGAATCCCACGCCGGAGCAAATCCTTGCCACCGCCTCGCTGACGGCAGATTTCACTCCGACGAAAGACCTGCGCGGTGAAGCCTATACACTCATGCTCAACCGCCCGGTCGCGGTAACGAAAGGCCAGACCTACTTCCTGCGTCTTGAAAATACGGACGGCGCGCTGACCTTGTCCGGCGCAGCGGTTGCCAACGAAACCGATTGGGATTTGGGCCTGCCCTTCCGCACCGAATATGATGGCTTTGGCGGCATTTATCAGCGCGGATTGAATTTCCAGGTCTATTGGCCCGACAACGCCGAAAAATTGGCCCGTTTCACCGACACGCTCAACCAGGCCGATTACATCTTCATCCCATCCAATCACCAGTTCAGCCAGATTGTGCGCCTGCCGGAGCGTTATCCGCTTACGACGGTCTATTACCGCGAACTGCTTGGCTGTCCGCCGGAAAAAAAGATTATCTGGTGTTACAACGTGGCGCAGCCCGGCGATTTTCAGGGCAATCTTGGCTACGATTTGGTGGCGGTGTTTGAATCGTATCCAACGCTTGGCCCATTGGTCATCAACGACCAGTTTGCCGAAGAAGCCTTCACAATTTATGACCACGCCAAGGTATTCATCTTCCAGAAACGCGCCGATTACAATGCCGCTCAAGTCGCCGCGTTGCTCGGCGCGGTGGATACCAGTCATGCCGTTCATTTGACGCCGAAACAAGCCGATAGTTACAAGGATTTGATGTTGCCCACCGACCGGCTGGCTGTTCAGCAGGCGGGCGGGACGTGGTCGGAATTGTTCGATTATCAGGCGCTGCAAAACCGCTATCCGCTCATCGGACTGGCGCTGTGGTATCTCACCATTTTTGTCCTCGGCCTGTTTGCCTATCCGTTTGTGCGCATGGCGCTACCCGGCCTGGCGGATAGAGGCTATCCGCTGGCGCGCATCGCCGGTTTGCTGCTCTGGGCCTGGCTATCCTGGCTGGCCGGTTCGCTCGGATTGACCTACACCCGCGGAATGATCGCAGTCGCTTTCGGGGCGGTAGCGCTGATCGGCGCGGCGCTGGCCTATCGTCAACGCGCGGAATTGCGCGCAGAGTGGAAGTCAAAACGCAAATACTTCCTCATCGTCGAAGGGTTGTTCCTGGCCTTCTTCCTGCTGAATTTATTCATCCGCCTCGGCAACCCGGACCTCTGGCATGCTGTCAATGGCGGTGAGCGTCCGATGAACTTTTCTTATTTCAATGCCGTCTTGAAGAGCACTACCTTCCCGCCTTACGACCCTTGGTTCGCGGGTGGCTATATCAACTATTATTACTTCGGTTACGTTATCGTCGGCACGCCGGTCAAACTGCTCGGTATCGTCCCTTCGATTGCCTACAATTTCATCCTGCCGACATTGTTTGCGATACTGGCGATGGGGGCGTTTTCGGTGGGTTGGAACCTTGTCAACAAGGATGAAGGCGGAAGGCCTGCCCTGAGCCATGCCCTGAGGAACGAAGGGACAGTCGAAGGGCTGAAGGCGGAAAAATTCATCCTTCATCCTTCATCCTTCATCCCTGCGATTTCTGCCTCCAGCGCAATGGTGCTGCTCGGCAACCTCGGCATCCTCCGCTTGTTTTACCGCGGTTTCATGTGCAGTGCTGCCCCGAGCGCGCGGATCGGTTTTACCAATATCCATGATTGCATCATTGCACCGGGCGGGTTGATTGACAAGGCCAGCATCTTCGAGCGCATCTGGTGGACTGTGAAAGGTTTCTTCCTCTCCCTGAGTGGTCAAAACCTGCCTCTCTCACCCCGCGACTGGTTCTGGTGGCCCAGCCGCGTCCTGCCATTCACCTCCGGTGACCCGATTACTGAATTCCCGCTTTTTACTTTCCTGTGGTCTGACTTGCACGCGCACATGATTGCTTTCTCGCTGACGGTGCTGGTGATTGCCTGGGCGCTCTCCCTGCTGCTGGCAAAAGGCAGGTGGAAGAGCCGCCTGGATGCCTTCCTGGGTCTCTTCCTCGGCGGGTTGGTTATCGGCGCGCTCAAACCGACCAACACCTGGGATTTCTATACCTACCTCACATTGGGTGCGCTGGTTCTGTTCTACACGCTCGTCCGCTACGCCGACGTGGAACGCCTCCCGCTGCCTCTTCCGGGATGGGGGAAGCGCCTCCTGCTGGCAGCCGGCGCGGCCGTTGCGCTGGTGGCCGTAGGGTCCCTCCTGCTTTACCAGCCTTTCTCGCATTGGTTTGCGCAAGCCTATAACACGATCGAACCCTGGAAAGGCGGGCGCTCGAACATCTCCTCCTACCTCGTCCACTGGGGCGTGTTTCTATTCTTCATCGTCTCCTGGATGGTTTGGGAGACGCGTCAGTGGCTGGCCGAGACGCCGCTCTCTGCCCTGCGCAAACTGCGTCCCTACCGGGATCTGATCAACGCCGCGCTGCTCCTCATTCTTCTTGCGCTGATCCTCCAGCAGGCCTGGGTGATGAGTTCCAGCCAGAATGTTCCCTGGAAAGGCGTCACTGTTCTCTGGCTGGCCTTACCGCTGGCGGTTTGGGCAGCGGTGTTGATTTTCCGTCCGGGGATCTCGGATGGCAAACGCCTGGTCCTGTTCATGGTCGGCACCAGCCTGCTGCTGACGATGGTGGTCGAAATCATCGTCCTGCGCGGGGATGTGGGACGCATGAACACCGTCTTCAAGTTTTACGTGCAAGCCTGGATCATGCTCGGCATCAGCGCGGCGGCGGCTTTCGGCTGGCTGCTGGTCGAAATCCCGCAATGGCTGCCCCGCTGGCGCACGGCCTGGAATGTAACCGCGGCCATCCTGGTTTCATGTGCAGCGCTTTTCCTGTTGGTGGTCGGGATGGTCAAGATTCGCGACCGCATGAATCCAGCCGCCCCGCACAGCCTCGACAGCATGACCTACATGGCCTATGCTCATTACGCCGATTTCGGCGTGGACATGGACTTGAGCCAGGACTACCGCGCCATTCGCTGGATGCAAGACAACGTTCAGGGATCGCCGGTCATCGTGGAGGCCAACGTGCCAGAGTACCGCTGGGGCACACGCTTCACCATCTACACTGGCCTGCCCGGCGTGGTCGGCTGGAACTGGCACCAGCGCCAGCAGCGCGCCTTGATGTCCAACTGGGTCTGGGAGCGCGTCGCTGAGATTGCCAATTTCTACACCACTACAGACCCGGCTGCCGCGCAGGCCTTCTTGAAGAAATACAATGTCCGTTACATTATCGTTGGACAACTGGAGCGCGCCGCATATATCGGCGAAGGTTTGTTGAAATTTGATTGGCTCAACGGACAACTGTGGCAGGAAGTGTATCGCGATGGACAGACGGTTATATACAAAGTGCCCGAAGGGTACGAGGTTTTGCCATAACTTCACTTTTTACCAAGTAGGCCTTCGGCAAATTACGTATTGCGCAGCCCGCAACCCGTAACACGTAACATGTAAAACGTAAAGCTCAAAGGATTGGAATACAGCATGTCTTACATTCTCCACGTCACGTCCCGCGCCTCCTGGCTGGTCGCGCAAAAAACGGGTGCGTATGCTACCGATACGCTGACAAGCGAAGGCTTCATCCATTGCTCGAAGCCCGAACAGGTCCTGCGCGTCGCGGATGCCTTCTACGCCGGTCAGCGTGGACTGGTGCTGCTGGTCGTTGACCCGCGGCGACTCAGGCCCGAGGTCCGTTGGGAGCCGGGGGCGGATAAGCCGGAGGAACTGTTCCCCCACGTTTACGGTCCGATCAATCTGGAGGCTGTCGTAAA
>JBDRTP010000467.1:0-6021 GCA_043823965.1 Chloroflexota bacterium | reverse complement strand
ATCGTCACCCCCACGCTGTTTCCCGCCGTCTCCTGTCCTACCCACGCGCCTTGCACACTCCCGCCGTGCGTGAGGGGAGCGCCTGTGACGCCCATCAACCGCCCGGTCAGGAGGTAGTGCGTGTCCTGGGCGGTGATTCTTGCCCCCTGAGCGGTGGTGGTCAACTCGAAACGTAGCCGGTAGAAGGTGATCTGCTCGGGGGCAGCGGCGTACAGCGCCTCCAGCGGTTCTCGCACGTCCGCATCCAGGTCGTAGTAGACGCCGTTCACGGCCACCGACTGGCTCTCGAAAATCATCTCCAGCGCCTTCTGCTCACCCTCGAATAGCTCGAGCCGGTAGAGAAATCCGCCGCGCGGCAGTTGGTTTGGCTGCAAGGAGAAGGACAGGGAATTCAATAGGTCGAAAAACACGGCGATTTTCTCGGGCGCGGCGATGACGTGGGTTTCGCCGTTGATGCCGTTGAGCAGGACGATGCGGGTGATGGCGGATGCGTCCCCGGCGTAGAGATCGGTAAAGCGCCTGGGGCGGTGGAGGGCGCACCCGCCCAGGAGAGTGAGCACAGCAAAGAGCAAAACGATCTTTTTCATGGGTACACCAACCCGGCGAAACTGCCGGGAGCCAGATAGGCCAGTCCGCTGCCGTCGAAGTTTATCCGTGCCAGCGCGACCGGATTGCCGGGGTTGGGGCCGATTTGCAGGATCAGCGTTTGCCCGTCCATCCAACCCACCGGCTCCATCCATAGCACGTTGGCTACCCCGCCAATACCGTTGATAGCCGAGACAGGGAACTCCGTGATGATTTTGCCGGATGTGGATGCGATGCGGATCGTGGCCTGAAACGTGGGCGGGGCTGCCGCCATCCAATGCCCGCTGCCCTCCATCCAGGCCACGTAGCGATTATCGGGGGAGAAGACAGCGCTGCCAGCCCCGCGGTCGTTCCCCGGCAGCAGCGGGAAGGCGGTCTCTGCGCCAGTCGTCAGGTTGCGGATGGTCAGGGAACCTACGTTCCAACCGTTGTCGTATCGAGAATATGCGACCCAGGATTGGTCGGGCGACAGGGAAGATGGGTTGAACTCCCGGCCGAGGATTTTCTGGCTTTGCCCGCTGGTCAAATCCAGGTAATACAGCCCCAGGTGGGGTTGGAAAAGAAAATCTCCGCCGAGACCCCACGCCTCGAAGGTGTACCATACCCCCACCGCCTGGCTGCCTTTCACACGCACAGCCAGCGGCGCCAACCCTTCATTCTGCGGGCCGTCCAGTTTCAGCACGGGCTGCGTATCAGAAATCGTGTCCACCGTCCCGACGAATAATTTGGTATTCCAGGCGTCGAAGTCCTCGCTAACGGTGGAAAAAGCCAGTATCGGCTGCCCCGGAACGCCGGCCACTTTGGCAAATGCCTTTGGTCTCAGGAGCGTGAGTATGTCGTCGACGTTCAGCACCAGCGAGCGATGGCCGTCCTTGAAGGCGTAATAAGCCAGCGGCGGCAGGTTCGAGCCTCCCTGAAAGCCGCCCGCGACGTGCACGTAACCCGGCGCGCCTCTCACCAGGCCAGGAGTGTGCCACTCCCCGAGGGGATTGCCCGCCAGGTCGAAGAGCGTCAGGCCGAGATCGTCGGGCGTGTCGGCGACAAAGCCGACGGGCAGCGGATTGGGTTGGGGAGACGGCGTGGATGCCGCTTCGGTGGGTCTCACTAAAAAACCAGGGAGGCTGGCATATTCGACCACAGGAAGATCGTCATAGATCACGCCCAGGTCTTTGCCATCCGATGCGGCGCCTTTGGCAAGGCTGTTCTCTGACAGGCGGAAGTCGTTATGGAGCGGGTCAACGAACAGGGGATCCAACGCTATCGAAAATGCCCCGTAGCCTGCGTGCTTCAACTGGAATTCTTCCAGGGTCAAGAGGTCGTAATATTCCCAGGTGAAATGCTCGCTGAAATCGCCCCAGCTTACCACGTTTTCGGGATGCCACTTGTCGAACCACAGGTTATGGTAGTATTCGTTGTTCAGCGGGCCGTATAACTCTTCGAGGATAGGGTCGCGATCGGTCGTGCTGCTGCTGCCAATCACCATGGGAGCGCTCTCCCCTGCTGTATAACCAATAACGACGCCAATGTTGTCGTAGATCGTGGTCTCGTCGCTCGGCTTGCAGAACCCTTCTTCGCCTGGCTGCGCGCCATTGAGGTTGGAGGTGCCCTCGTAGAGATAAAAAGCTCCGCCGGTCAGCTCGACGACCGTGTTGTGACGGATCGTGGTACCGGTAGCGCAGTAGAAAGTAATCCCCCAACGCGCGTTCGCCCCGTTGTTGAAGACCAGGTTGTTGTAGATGAGATTATTGTCTCCCCGCTTGATGCGGATGGAGGCCTCGCCGCTGCCGTAAATGACGTTATCGCTGATGACGTTGTTGTGGCTGTACACCAGCCAGATACCGGCGTCGTTGTCGTGAATGACGTTGTTAGTAAAGATGCTGTTTTGGGCGCCGAAGCCATTCTCGTCGAGTGGGAAAGCGCGGATGCCGCCCGCGTGCCCAGCGGCGATCTCGTCGGTATCGGTGCGCGGCGCGGCGCCCCCCGGTGGCATCCAGGCCCCGGTCAGTTCGAAACCGTGGATCTTGATGTATTCGACGTTGCGCAAGTCGAAGCAGGCTTCGCCGGGCGAATCAATGACAACGTGCTCTTCGTTGTCGGTGACGAAGGCAATCGGCGCGTCTGCCGTGCCGGACGTTCTGACCTCGACCTCCTCGTAGTACGTTCCTTCTCGCACGTGAACGTGGGTGCCAGGGGTCGTGCGGTCGGCGGCGGCCTGGATGCTGCAAATGGGCAACTCCGGCGTTCCAGGGTTGGCGTTGTCGCAGTCCGGGTGGTTGATATCCACGAAGAGGTCGGTGGATATTTCTTGGCCGGCTTCTGCGGGGGCCGCGCGGCTTTCACCGGCCTGGGTGGCGGCGGCCGATGAGCAGGCGGTGACGGCGAGTACCACCAGAATGGACACGCTAACCAGCCCCAGGATGAGGCCCCAGCGGGAGGGTTTCAGGCTCGATACAGTTCGATGTAAGTTTTGGGTTTTCATGGCGAACTCCTTTCGTTTTTTCAATCATAACAAAAGGGTGTGAATGCTCTGTGATGGCGAGGTATGGGGTTGGTCAGGGGGTGTAAAGGGGGTGTAAAAAAGCTCCCCATTCCGCCTCGGTCAGCGTGAAGGGGATGGTGACGGGCGGCTCGACGATCATATCCTTCGTGAATGTGTTTTGGAGCGTGTCCAGCACATCCTGGTTGCACGAGCCAAATTCGAGGGAGAAGGCAAAGCCGGCGTCCGGCGCGGCTTCTGCCGGAGCGGACGGACTGCCGCTGTTGGTTTTGGCCGGGTTGCAGGCCGCCAAGCCGGGCAAGATCAGTATGGCAGCGACCAGGCAAAGGAACAGTGTTTGGGGGCGTTTTTCGTGTTCATGGGTGTCTCCTTTTTGGGAATGGGGAATAGATGGGATTGTCCGGTAGACGCCCCCCAAAAGGCGGTGTTCCTGATCGGCTGTAATGGTTTTGTATGGAGGTGGTAAAGGGATTGTCAAGAAAGACTGCACGGGAGGGTGATGGTGAATCTCGCTCCCTGCCCCGGCTGGCTCTCGGCGCGGATTTCTCCCCCGTGCCGGATCAAGATCTCGCGGGCGATAGTCAGCCCCAGGCCGCTGCCGCGCCGCCCGGTGGGACGCGCTGAGGGGGCATTTCACGGGATGGGTGAGTACCGCCGTCTGTCGTGGGACGGGAGTTTGGCGGCGTTCGCTTTCAGTGCTATAATTTATTGTGGAGGTGAGTGCTATGCAACTTGAAGAATACTTTGAGTTTCTCGCGTCGAATGATATTCGGGTCAAGGGAACTCGCGTTGGAATAGAAACTATCCTTTACGATTTCATCTATCGCAGCCGTTCTCCTGAAAACATCGTGGAACAGTATCCTTCGTTGACACTCGAACAAGTTCACGCGACCATTACCTATTACTTGCATAACAAGGAGAAGGTCACGGCTTATCTTGTCAACTGGCTAGAGAACGCGAATCGTCGGTGGGAAGAACAGAATCGCAATCCATCGCCCGCGATACAAAGATTGCGCCGCATTGCCGCAGAGCGTCAAGCCACGTCAGTTCAAAAGCCATGAGAAAATATCTTCTGGACGAGAACGTAGGCGAGAGTTTGCGCAAAGGCTTGCACGCGCATTATCCCGACATTGTCGTATGGCGTATCGGAGACCCGACCGCTCCGCCTGTTGGAACGCTTGACCCTGACATATTGCTGTGGTGCGAAGCAAATCACTTTACGCTGGTCACGAATAATCGTGGCTCAATGCCGAGCCACTTGCGTGACCATCTTGCGGCGGGGCGGCATTTTCCAGGTATGTTTACGCTGAATCCGAAAATGTCTGTTGGCGAAACCGTTGAGGAGTTGGCTATTATCTGGGGCGCGTCTCAACCTGACGAGTACGCTGACCAGATAAGCTATTTTCCCCTCCGCTAAACTGTTGCTTGCTTGTGCTTACTCAACCGTCGCCTGCGCGCGGCGGTTTTGTTTTTGTGCGAGACCCTAAAGGTTTCCCCGCGAACCATCGTCATGGCTGGCGAGGCAGTCCTGCAAACAATCGCCTGAGTCAGCCGAGAAAACCTTTAGGGTCTCGCGCGCTGAAAGAACTTGTAACGAAACGGTAAATCTAGCCCCCTGGCCGGGGAGGTTTTCCGCTTCGATCTTGCCCCCATGCCGGGTCACGATCTCGCGGGCGATGGTCAGCCCCAGGCCGCTGCCGCGCCGCCCGGTGGATCGCGTCGGGTCCGCCTGGTAAAAGCGTTCGAAGACGTGCGGCAGCGCTTCGGGCGGGATGCCGGGGCCGCTGTCCTGCACCCACACCGAGACGCGATTCCCCTGCCCGCCGCTTCCCCCAACCGTGATGGCGCCCCCCTGCGGCGTGAATCGCACGGCGTTATCCAGCAGATTCAACAAGACTCGCTCGATTTGGGTCGGATCCGCCTGGATAGCGGGCATCCCGGCGGGCAGCTCATCCACAAAATGCAGCCCCTTTTCCTGCGTTTGCGGAGACAGGTCGGCCAGCACGCGGCGGGCCAGGGCAGCCAGGTCTACCGCTACAGGTTTGAAGGGGACAAGACCGGATTGGAGGCGGCCCAGTTCCAGCAGGGTGGTGACGAGGCGAGTCATGCGCTCCGCTTCCCGCTGGATGCCCGACAGCGCCCGCAGGCGGGAGGCATCATCGGAGGCGGCGCCATCCGAGAGGGCGTTGGCGTAACCCTGGAGGATGGCGAGCGGTGTCTTGAGATCGTGGGAGATGCCCGCCAGGAAATCCCGCTCGCGCTGCCGCGACTGGCGCACCTGCTGGCGCATGGCGTCGAAGGCGCGGGTCAGGCGGCCCAATTCGTCCGTTCCGGCGGGGAGGGGCGGATCGTCGTAGATGCCATCGGCCATGCGCCTCGCGGCGATGGTGAGGCGGGTGACGGGGCGGGCAAGCGAAGCGGCGATCAAGATGGCCAACACCAGCGAAAGCGCCAGCCCGAACAGTGCCGCGTCGCGCATGGCGTTGACCAGGTGCATCCACCCGCTCTCCAGGCTTGCGGTGGGCGTCACCGCAACCAGCAGCGCCGGGGTTTTATCGGCGGTGGTCACGGGTTGGGTCACCAGGAACAGGTCGCCGCGCTCGAATGCCGCTGCGCGCGGCTGCAGCAGTTCTTTTTTCAGGGCAGATTGCACACGCGGTACGTCCGCTTCAGGGATAGCATAACCATCCGAAACGTAGAAATCTGGTTGGTCGTCGCCGTACACCAGCCACAAAGCCACCCCCATCTCGGCGCTCGTGCTGTGCAAGGCATCCTTTACCCTGGGCGACATCGGGTCTACCCACAGGCTCAACAGCTTGAGCCTGAGACGCAGCTCCTCCACCTTCGCCTCCCGGCTGTAATTACGAATCTGGCCCCACACCAATCCGAGGAACACAGCCAGCGAGATCAGCACCACCCCCAGGAAAGCGATCAGCAAA
>JBDRTP010000466.1:0-2205 GCA_043823965.1 Chloroflexota bacterium | reverse complement strand
CGATCCACGGCCGGGACTCCCACCCGCTTGCCGAAGGGCAGGCGCAGCCCCCGGCCGATGGACTGTTCCACCAGGGTCCGGGAGTTTGCGGCACGCAGGGGAACGATGGTATAGAGATTCGTAACGTCCCATCCCTCTTTGAGCATATTGACGTGGATGACGGCCTCGACCGGGTTGTCCGAATTTTCAACGTTCAGCAACTGTTCGACGACTTCGTCTTTCTCCTCGCCGCGCACGTTGGAATGAACGGTAATCACCCTGCCCTTGTATCGCCCATCGAAGAAATCGTCGTTCTCCATTACCTGCTGCAGCGCATTGGCGTGCGTCGTATCCTGGGCGACAACCAGCATGAATGGCTTGACTATCGGCTGGCCGTTGTTCCGGGCATACACTTCTAACTCGACCTTGGTGTTTTCATGGATACGGACACCGTCTTCGAGTTTGACCTTCTCCAGGCCGTCGACCGAATAGTTCGCCGCGTCAAAGTTCTCTCGCGTCGCCACCGCCGGTTCCTTCACGAAGCCGTCGTTCATCGCACTGCTCAAGGGATAACTGTAGATCACGTTCTTGAAAGATTCGGTGTTCTGGCCACGCTCCACCTGTGGCGTAGCGGTCAGCTCGAGTCCCAGGATGGGATTCAACTCGTTGATCGCCCGCACTCCGGCGCTGGCCCGGTAGCGATGCGATTCATCCATCAGCATCACCAGGTCGTCTAACCCGGCAAGGTAATCGAAATAGCTCTGCCCGATGTATTCGCTCAGACGCTTGATGCGCGGGCTCTTGCCGCCGCGTACTTCATCCTTGGCCGCCTCTTCGCTGTCCACCACTTTGGTCTGAATCTCTGCACGATCCCCTTTGTCGAAGTCTCCACCCAGAGTACCTTCAGCGATCTCTTTGGCCACCTTTTTCCATGCCAGCCAGAGTTCGACCTTTTCCCTGAAATCGCGCCCCGGCTTTTTCAGGCACCACACAAGGCTGCCCGGATAAAGCCTGGGGGAGCTGCCCCGATGTCTCGACCATTCAGCGATCCGCTCCCGTATTGAACCGTTTCCCGTCCATTCCGATTCAGGGTCCATGGTAACCAGGGTCAGTTTGGGCGTATCCTGGACAGAAGCGCCGTCCGCAGGGAAAGGGACAATGGGAACGGTCGCACCCCGATCAAATTCTTTCTGGATTATACTTCGCATGGCGGGAATGATCTCTTTTTCATTATCCAGTGAAGCCCTTCGATCACTCACGACCTTCTTCATGGTAGGCTGGTGAGTAATTTTGAAGCCATCGGATCCCACTCGCCGGATGAAAAAGGATTTGTCCTCCAGTGCAAAGGCGGCGTTATCCACAGAAGTCGTGTCAATCTCCGGCTCCCCCAAGGCAAATCGCAGCTCAGGCAAATGGGCGATTTTTTCGGTCTGACCGCCAGTTGATTCGAAGAAAACGGTCACTCCCACACGCCTGTGAATCCCATTCAGGGCGCCCTTTGTGTCGGCGTCCAGGGCGCCGGCATGGCAATGGGCTCCGGCGATATCAGCATCCAGTGCAGCGCCGAGGCGGGATTCGCCAACCTGTCCGAGTACAATGCTCCTAAATTCCGAAACATGCAGGGGGGCAGAGCCGAGGGTAATGAGAGGTTCGGTCCTGGCGGATGTGTACCCGACCTTGTAGGCCCAGGAGATCCACTGGGCCAGCATGGCCAGGGTCCCCCGTGTCTGCTGGTATTGTTGGAGCATCTGCCACTTGCGCTGAAAAACGGAGAGGGTTGCGGGATGAAAAGGGTAGCAGAGTTCGAATCGCTTCTGAAGGTATTCTCTGGCCTTGGCCTCGGTGCTTGAGCTGTCTATTGCCGTCCATTCGGAAGGGAGTTGGGCTCTGCGCTCAAAGCACCAGTCAGCATAGAGCTTAGCCACGTTTTTCCGAAGGCGTTCATGGCCGATATCCTGAAAGAGCCTGCGGCGAACCACCTCGCTGATTTCCGTTTCGTCGTTTGCAATGAGATCCTTGGCCACCCGGCGCACCACCTTGGTAATTTTATTCTGCCACTGCATATCCCAGTCCGTCATTTCCACCTGGCTGCGGGGCAGGCTGATGATGGCGGCGCCGTGCGTTGTCGCTGTTGTCGCAACCGTGAGATTCTGTATGAATGAGTGAAAGGAGTCCGCCATATTGCGGTGGCGGTTAAGGAAATTCAGGACCTCGTCAAAAAGAATG
>JBDRTP010000465.1:0-2996 GCA_043823965.1 Chloroflexota bacterium | reverse complement strand
CGGCAACGGCTTCGCCCAGGTTGGACAGGCCCTCTGTGATGGCATCGCGGGCCGCTTCGCTCTTTTCGGCAACGGTCTCACGAGCAGCCTGACTTTTCTCGGCAACGGCTTCGCCCAGGTTGGACAGGCCCTCTGTGATGGCATCGCGGGCCGCTTCGCTCTTTTCGGCAACGGTCTCACGAGCAGCCTGACTTTTCTCGGCAACGGCTTCACCCAGGTTGGATAGGCCCTCTGCCAGGGGTTTTTGGGCGGGCGTGGTGACAGTGGCGGATAGGCGCTCAAGTGTTTTGGCATTGATGCCCTTAACCGCATAAGCATCCTCGAGCGAGGCGAAGGGGCGCGCGGCTATTATTCGTTCGGCCAGCACCGGCCCGATGCCGGGCAGGGCAATGAGCGCCTCGAGCGAGGCAACGTTTAGTTCATTGAGCAACTCATTTTGGCTCATGTTTTCCTCTCTTTATTAACAATAGACATTCAACTACAATCCTGGACTATGGCGAAATATGGATGAGCTGAACAGTTGAACATGGGAAGCCTCATGAGTAGAATGGCTCGAAAGCCAACTACTTGTCCGAACAGGAGGTCATCCCATGCTCACCCTATTTTACATACTATCCTCTCGACCGTCTAGACATCGAGCTCAGTCAATCTCAACGCCGCCATATCAAGTTGCCGGTCATTTTGGAAAAATGTCATCTTCGACCAGCATTCCCGAAATGACCACCGCCTCGACGCCCGCAGTTTTCATAATTTCACCCTCACATCCACAGCCACCGCACCTTTCGTCAGCACGCGCAGGGGGTTGATCTCGATCTCGGCGATTTCCGGCAAATCGTGCGCCAATTGCGCCAGGCGCATCAGCACGTCTTTCACGGCTTCGGCGTCTGCAGGGGAAATGTTGCGAAAGCCCGCCAGTTTCCTGCCTGCCCAGGTGCGGCGGAGCATATCTTCAGCGTCGGCGGCAGTCAGCGGGGCGAGGGCGAAGGCCACGTCTTTCAGCCCTTCCACCTCCACGCCGCCGGAGCCGAACATCATCAACGCGCCGAACTGTTCGTCACGCCTCGCCCCAACGATTACTTCCTGTCCATCCGGCAACATACGCTGGAGGTGCACACCTTCGATTTTGGCATCCGGACGGGCGCGGAGGGCGCGCTCGGTCACAGTGCGGAAGCCAGCCGCGGCTTCTTCCGGAGTCTGAACATTCAGCAGCACACCGCCCACATCGGATTTGTGGGGAATATCCGGCGAGGCGACTTTCAGCGCCACAGGGAAACCCAACTGCGCCGCGATCTCAGCGGCTTCGGCCTCCGTCCGGGCCAGTGTGACGGGCGCGGTCGGGATGCCGTAGGCAGCCAGTAAACGGGTCGCAGGCTCGGGGTCCAGCCAGCTTCCGCCTGGCGCAACGGCAAGAACAGTTTTTGCAGCCCCCCGGTCCAAACCTGACAGGTCAACCGGAGATTGGTCATGATTTTTCCCTAAAAATTCAGCCCGGTCTGCCAGCACCGCCAGAGCCGAGGCAGCCCGCTCCGGGAAGCGGTACTCAGGCACGCGCGCGGCCCGTAAACTTCCGGCGGCCTTCTGGATGAGCTGTTCGCCCATCAGCGCCACCACGACCGGTTTGGAGGAAGTACGAATCAACGGAATCAGCGAGTCGGCGACCGATTCAGCGCTAAACATGGGAGGCGGGGGCAGGATGACGAGCACACCGTCCACGTTGGGATCATCGAGCAGCAGGCGCAGGCAGGCAGCGTAGGTTTCTGGCGAGGCGGAGGCCAACATGTCAATCGGATTGTGCAGGCCGGCGGCGGGCGGCAGCCGGCTGGCAAGGGCGGCGTGGGTTTGGGGGGTGAGTTCGGCGAGCGAAAGGCCGCTGCGCTCGAGGGCGTCGGCGGCGATGACGCCCGGGCCGCCGGCGTTGGTCAGCACTGCCATACGGCGTCCTTGCGGAAGCGGGCAACAAGCCAGCGCCGAAGCCCAGTCGAACATCTCCTCGCTGGTAGAGGCACGAAAGACCCCTGCCTTGCGGAAGGCAGCCTCGTAGGCAGCCTCCTGCCCGGCCATTGCCCCGGTGTGCGAGGCGGCGGCGCGCTGGCCGCTGGCATAGCGCCCGACCTTGAGCGCGATGACCGGCTTGCGGCGCGCCACGCGGGCGGCTTCTTCGATAAAACGCTGACCGTCGCTCACACCTTCGAGGTAGAGGGTCAGGACGCGGGTATGCTCGTCCTCGGCGATGGCGGCCAGCATGTCGGTCTCGTTGACGTCGGCTTGGTTGCCGAGCGAGATGAGCCGCGAAAAACCGAAGCCCTGGCCGCGCGCCCAATCAATGATCGCGGCGCAGATCGCCCCTGACTGCGAGATGAAAGCCACGTCGCCAGATTGCGGCATGGGCGGCGGCAGGAAAGTGGTATCCAGCGGCAGGTGCGTATCCAGCAGGCCGATGCAGTTCGGGCCGATGAGGCGGATATTACTCAATTTGGCTACGCGCAAGGCTTCAGCTTCCAGAGCCGCCCCCTCCGGGCCAGCCTCACGAAAGCCTGACGAGACGATAATCGCCGCATGGATGCTGCGCGCCGCGCAGTCGCGCAAGGCGTCCGCCACGCCGGGTGCAGGGACAATCAGCACGGCCAGGTCCACCGGATCGGGAACCTCGGCCAGGCTGGTATAAACCGGGCGGCCAAACAGGTTGCCGCTCTTCTGGCTGACGAAGTGGATCGCGCCATCGTATCCACTATTTACCAGGTTACGCGCCACACCATAGCCCAATTTGGTCGGGCTGCTGGATGCGCCGACGATGATGACGCCGCGCGGCTGGAAGAAGGGAGTGAGGGTGTTGTCAGTCATTGGGAAGCAGTGAAGAGTGAGGAGTGAGGAGAAAGCAGCGGACAGGAGGGACGAGGCAGAAGATTGATGTGTAGAGCATAGTGCGCGCGGCGCGTTGCGCAATAAGTTGATTATACAATGAGACTGTAGAGTATAATTCAACTGACATGGAAACT
>JBDRTP010000464.1:0-7042 GCA_043823965.1 Chloroflexota bacterium | reverse complement strand
GAAGAGGGTAATGGTCGTGCCATGAAAATCGGCCACGTAGGTGTTCACAACCCTGGTCGAGATGCCATACTTATCCATGATGGCCGGGTCGGTGTGGCACCTGGCGCAGATGAGCGGCGAGTTCGTGCGAAAGGTCGTCGTAGTGGGACTGGCGATGTTATGCACACCGTGACAGTCAATGCAGGTGGGCACATCCAGGTTGTTCTCTTCGGTCAGGGCTGCACCGTGGATGCTGCCTTTATATTGCTCGTAGATCGCGCTGTGACAGCGGGCGCAGGTCGCTGGGATGTGGAGGCGGGCGTCCGGCAAAATATGGCCGCTATCCGGGTCAGTGATGCGCTTCTGGATGTGCGGATTGTGGCAGTCAGTGCAGATGGCCGCGTTGGTATTGCCGCCGGCCAGGGCGCGTTGGTGGACGCTATCGAGCGTCTGATCGTATTGCTCGCTGTGGCACTGTTGGCAGGTTGTGTACATTTTTGTCGCAACATCCCGCAGATTCTCAGCGGTGAGGGCCGGGTGCGGGAAGGCGGTGATGTCGGTATGACATGAGCTGCAGCCGACTGCCTCCATGCCATGCACAGAAGCCTCAAAGGCTGTTGTGTCAATGCTCAGTAGCAGCGTCTCTCCGCTGGACAGCGTTTTGGTGATATCCGCTCTGTCATGACAGCTCAGGCAGGTGGCATTTTCCATGACCGGAGCAGAAGCCGGCGCGGGCGAGGCCGCAACGGGCCGGGTCAAACCAAGGGCAGCCAGCACCAGGAGACTGATTCCCAGTGCAATCAGCAATACCCTGGTCTGGCGCATATTGAAGAGTTTCGTCTTTCGCTCAGTCATTTGCCCTCGCCGCCATCGCCAGTGGATAAATCCGCCGACTAAGTCTGTTTTCGACAGGACTATCTGATGACTCTACTGAAAAAACCAATTCACCGCAGAGATCGCGGAGAACGCAGAGAGAAAAACTGAAAGAACGTTCAAAATCATCATTTCACGGCGAGCAAAACGCACGAATTTCTCAAACAAGTCTCAAAAAACTCCGCGCTCTCTGCGTGCTCAGCGGTGAAATAGCCTTTTTTCAGGGGAGTCATCTGATGTAAAACAACACAAAACACGACCCTGAAAATTGCGGTCGTTTGCACATTCACAAGAGGGGGTTCAACGTTTCGCGGCGACGAGCTGAACGCGGGTATATTCCAAACGTTCCATGACTGACTTGGCGGTCTCGCGCATCAGGCCATAGGCCAGTTTGAGATCGCGATCACACAGCGCGCGCAGAGAAGAAGCGTTGATCCTGATTGCGCGGCCAGGCTTGTCAGCGCGCAATCGAGCCGTGTAGATATACGGCTCGATCAGCGCAGAGACGCCGCATACCTCGCCGGGGTTGAAGTCACCGACGTAGTATTCTTTGCTGTATGATGGATCGTTTTCGGTGGTTACAACGAAATTGTACGAGACACTGCCCTCGATCAGGAAGTAAAACGCATCAGCGGGTTGACCAGCTTCGACGATGACCGTGCCTTTTTCGAAAGAGAGTTCGTCGGCGATCATGGCAACGGCTTTCAATTGCGCGTCATCCATAAATCCAAAGAATGGAAACCGGCGCAGAAGTTCGGGTGGGATCATTTTCATTCTCCTTTCGTAACTGCGTAACTGCTCAACCTGGCCCTCACCCCTCCCCTCTCCCGTGCGGAAGAGCATCGCACAGGAGAGGGGGTATGGGTATTCGGCCACATTTGATTTGGGTTATGCGCCCCAGATCTTGGCAGAGATTGTGTTGTTTTACCCAATTATAAACGAATTTGGGGTTGCGAATAGTTAACAACGTCACGGAATTGATATGAGTATTGCGCGAATCCTGGGCCTTCGGGAATTTCACTGGAGAGGAATGATGAAACTGCGGGGACGAGACATCTCGTCCCCGCAGCAGCGATGGAAAATTTTGCACCGTTTATGGGCGGCTGTACTTGGTTACGTTACCACCCACGGCCTCGATGGAGTCGATCAGGATCTGGATGATGTACTTCGGGTTGTGCGTGAACGCACCCGGATCTTTGATCGAGTACTGGTAGTTGAAGGCAGCCTTGAGCAGGTTTGGCGACCAGCCCTTATACGCGTTGGCGCGAACAGCTTCATCCGCGTCTGCTGTGCCGTTACCATTGGTATCGCTGAAGAAGTAAGGATAGGCAGCGGCAGAATAGGCAATTGGCATGCCATTGGCCGTGGCAGCCGCCTGGATTTGAGCGTACAGGGCCTCTTGCAGCGTGGCGATTTCTTCCTCGATGGGTTCAGTCACATTCCCATCGCCATCCCAGTCGGTCGTGTCGGTTGCGAAGCGGATGGTGCCGGGATCGGTCACGCCGGTGTGGCAGGCCGCGCAGGCCTCGACTTTGACTGCCTGCGAATGGGTGTCGTGGCATTCCACGCACTTGTTGAGCGGGTGCGTGGTGTTCTGGCCGACGTAGGTCTTATCCGCGAACTGATAAGCACCCTGGACGTCATTGCCGAACAGGGTAGCACCGGCGGCGAAGTAGTGGATATTCTTGAAGCTGATCTTGTCGCTGACGGTGTTGGGATCCTTGCCGGCGAGGTATTTGTCCAGCTGGTAGTGGACTCGCGACCCTGGTGGCAGGCGATGCAGATATTGTTGTCGTTGGCGACCCACTTGCCATCTGCATCCTTGCCGCCGAAGCTCACCACCCTGCCGCTCGGGAAGGTCACGGATGCGACTGCGTAGCGATTCGGCCAGTTGGCCTCATCGTGGCAGGTCGAGCACATGAAGCCGTTGGCAGAGGGATTGGCGACAATGCCGGTGGTCTGGAGCGAGCCGATGGAGGTGAGGAACAGGGAGCCGCTATTGGCAAGGAACTGCGGCAGGCCGCTGGCACTGTGGCACTTGGAACAACCAGCCGGCACGAACATGGTCTCATCTCAATCGCGGAAGGGCATGGTATCGCCGGCGAAGTGGCCGGCGTCGCTGCGAGCGCCGCAGCCCTTTACAGGCGTTGGCAGTTTCGCATTGAGGTCATCAATCGAATCGCAGAGCAGCTCGATGACGTACTTGCTGTGGTGCGCAGATTACTGTCCGAAGGCTGCTAGGCTTGCATCGAGCAGGGCATTGGTGTAGTCCGCGTTGTGAACACCAAGACTCTTGTCTTCCTTGGTGATGTAGATGTAGTTCCACAGAGCGGCAGCTTGCGCTTCGGGGTACTTCCCGACGACTATTTTACCGTTGGCATCGAGCAGGCCAGCGGTCGTCAGCGCGGCTTTGAGGGCATCGAGCTTGCCAGTGACCGTGGTCTGTACGCTGTTGATGTCGAAATTCTTGGCATCGGCATGGCAGGCCGTGCAGGTCACAACAGCCGGATCGAAGGTGTGATTGTCACCATCGCCCATGTGGCAGGTAACGCAGGTGTTCTCGACCGTCGAGTAGTGCATGCTCGGGCTGCCTGCAACGGCACCGGCGCCACCGATGCCGAGCAACATGGCGCTCTGCGGGCCGTGGTGGGGACCCCAGTGGGTGCTGTTGACATCGATCAACCCGTCAGTCGCGGCAGGGAATGCGCGGCGCGGCTGGTGGCAGTTGACGCACAGGTTGCCCATGCCGCCGTCGAAGGTCTGGCCTTCGAAGGCGTAGAGCGGTACCGCGGCGGTGGTCTCCAGAGCCCAGTCAGCACTGGTGTAGGTGGTATGGATCTGGTGGCAGGCGCGGCAATCCGGGCGGCTCGGGTTCGGATACGTGGTCGTGAACTCATCCGGGTTGGTGACCCCTGCTGCAATACGGTCGCTGAAGCCGCCGCCGGAGTGACATCCAGAGCATTTGCTTCTGCCGCCCGCATAAGCGGTGGCTATGCCGCTGCCATGAACGGACGCTTCCCATGAATTTACCTTACCGCTGATCAGTGAGGTATCGTTGTGGCATGCAGTGCAGGTCAGATCGGTTGCTGACGGAGCCAAGCCGGGTTCGCCTTGCGGGCCTGCGGGGCCAGCAGGGCCGGCAGGGCCAGGTTCACCGGCAGGACCGGGTTGACTGGGGCCGCAGGCTACAAGAAATGCAGCCAGCAGGAGCAGCCCGCCCACAAGAAATAACGCTTTTTTTGTAGACATATTTTTTCTCCTCATTCAATATTGGGTTATTTGCAAGTACCAGATCATTCTCGATAGGCATCTCCGCATATATGATCTACCCAATTACTCGTGTGATAGGCCAAGTGTATTGGGTTTATACCCCCAATTATATATTAAAAACAAGTTAAAAACGGCGCAATCCTATGTGACAAATGTCACATATTAGACGTGATGGTTAGCGATTCGTACTATTGATGGATGGTGTACAATACCTGAAGAGCGCCTATGTACGAGACTGGTTTCCACTTCGATATTCTGTTGATCTTTTTCATTTATGGTTTGGCTTTCTTTGCCATGGGGCTGGCGATGGCATTGGAAATCGGCCGCTTCCCATCCCTGGTCAACGTAAACCTTCTGGTGCCGTTAGCAGGGTTTGGTATCTTGCATGGCCTGCATGAATGGTTTGAGGTATACCTCATGCAGATTGTCTGGCTGGGGGCTGAATTTCCGGAATGGATTGCATGGTCTCGCCTTGTTCTATTGGCAATCTCATTTATTGTGCTTATTATTTATGGAGTAGGGGCTTTTCGGCTGCCGAGGCAAAAAGCATTGCCTGTGGCAGCCCTGGGTTTGGGCATATTAGCGATATATATTCTGATCATCGTCTTCAATGCGGTGGCGGCATACCGGGTTGGTCAAGTCATCTGGTTGCGTTTTACCGACGCGTTGATCCGTTATTTGCTGGCTGTACCGGGGGCGCTACTGGCAGCACAGGGTCTGCACTTTCAAGCCTCGGCGGCCAGGGCCGAGAACCGGCGCCCGCTGGCGGCCAGTCTGCAATGGGCGGCTTTGGGGTTTGGCATCTACGGTTTGACCCAAATCTTCGTCAATCAGGTGGATATGTTCCCGGCCCGCTGGATCAGCGCAGACGCCTTTCTGGCTGCTACCGGTGTGCCTATCCAGGCCATCCGTTCGGTCATGGCGACGGTGGTCATGATCGGCATGTTGCGTGCTACGCAGGTCTTGGAGGCCGAACGTCAAAAACAATTGCTGGCTGCTCAGCAGGCCCGGTTGGAGGCTTTGGAGCAAATCCAAGTTGAATTGACCAAACGCGAGGCGCTGCGCCGGGAATTGCTCCGCCATACCGTTCAGGCACAAGAGGATGAGCGGGCGCGCATTGCGCGTGAGTTGCACGACGAAACCGCCCAGATATTAAGCGCCTTCACGCTCGACCTGGCCACGCTGCAAAGTACCCTCCCCGGTCACCCGGATGCGAAACTGCTGATCGAACGCCTGCAAACGCACAGCAGGCAAATGTCACAAGGACTTTACCACCTCGTGCACGACTTACGGCCAGCCCAGTTGGATGATCTCGGGCTGGTGCCCACGCTGAATTATCTGCTCGAGCGCGATTTCTCCCCCAAGGGTTTGAACGTTTCCCTCGAGGTCCAGGGAGAAGCTCGCCGGCTGGACCCGATCCTCGAAACCGTTTTCTTCCGCGTGGCGCAGGAAGCCGTTACCAACGTTGCCCGTCATGCGAAGACAAAGAAGGCACTAATCCAATTGGTATACGCCCCACAGCAAATCACTTTGAGGGTGATTGATTCTGGCATAGGCTTCGATCCTACCGAGACTTTCAATCCGCCACGCGGTTGGGGATTGGCCGGCATGCGCGAGCGGGTCGAATCGGTGGGCGGGAAGTTGCGCATCCAGTCCGCGCCGGGAAAAGGGACGACAATCGAGGTCGTCGTTCCATTCTCCGCCTGGTTGGTTCCTTCAGGTTAGTACCTTACAAGTGAAATTCTTGTTCTTTGTGCAAGAATTTTGAACCACAAAGGGCACAAAGGGTCACGAAGGTTTTTTATGGTTTTCCTTTGTGTTCCTTCGTGACCTTCGTGGTTGAATCTTTTTTGGTTTCGGCTTGTCCGAGTTAGGAGATATTGGTATGAAAAAGATCCGCTTGATGTTGGTAGATGATCACGAGGTGGTGCGCGTCGGCCTCAAAACCTTTCTACAGACGCAAGAAGATTTCGAGGTGGTGGCCGAGGCGGGCAGTGGCGAGAAGGCCGTGCCGCGCGCCATGGAGGCGAAGCCGGATGTCATCCTGATGGACATCACCATGCCCGGCATAGATGGGATGGAGGCCACGCGTCGATTGCGCGTCCTATGTCCGGATATCCTGATCCTGGCGCTGACCGTTCACGACGACAAACAGTACTTCATGCAAATGCTGGCGGCCGGGGCATCCGGTTACATCACCAAACATGCCGCCGCGGATGACCTTATTGATGCCATCCATACCGTCGCCGCCGGTCACGTCTATTTGCAGCCTGCATTAGCCCGCTGGCTGCTGGAAGATTACCAGCGGCTGGTTCAACAACAGGGACAATCCTTTCAATCGCCGCCTGGCAATCACGTCACCATAGTTGGGTTGGATGCCCTCAGCCAGCGTGAGCGGCAGGTGCTGGAAATGGTGGCGCAGGGGCTGAATAACCAGCAAATCGGGCAGCACCTCGGCCTCAGTCCGAAGACGATCGCCCGCCACCGTGAGCGGATCATGAACAAGTTGAACATGCACTCACGCACAGAGCTTGTCAAGTTCGCCATCCGCACCGGGTTGGTGCAATTGTAATATACTGTGCACGGCCATAACTCGAGCTTTTAGTTTATGCACCAAACCCGTCAACGAATCGGAAACGAATAAACGAATGAAGTAGAGGTTGGATTTTGGACTAAAAAAGACAGGTATTCGTTTATTCGTTGGTCATTCGTTGACGGAGGTTTCACGAAAAAAAACTCATTTTGTGCCCGTTTGAAGTATAACTGCCTCTGCTCATGGCGGGGCGGCCCTGCCCGGGACATTGGGGGTCAAGCGCACAAATATGATGCGAGTTCTCAGTTTCTCTTAATCTGAATATGTAAAAATACCAGTGGTGACTCCACTGCCAAAAGCCAAGTTTTTAACGCGAAGACGCCAAGA
>JBDRTP010000463.1:0-5902 GCA_043823965.1 Chloroflexota bacterium | reverse complement strand
CGATATCATCATCCGGAAGTGACGCTGCCGGAGATGCTCGCCATCTCCGCGACGCGCGAAAGAAATGGGTAATTCATTTACTCCGAAGGATCGTCGGATGGAGCTTCCTTCCGGTAATGCCGGTTTTTCATGGCGCCAGTCCGTGCGTCATTTAAAGCAAAAATCCGGCTAAAAAAATAAGAATTTTTTCGGCGCGGAGCCGACGTAAAAAGATTGAACCCATCAATATAGACGTATGTTCTGGCAGGTTGCATAAAATAAGCAGGGGCCGATTTCTCGGCCCCGCGCCCCGGGTCGAAACCACGGGGGGAGTAATGCTGTGAAATGCTGTTACTGGTTAGATGATTACATCCATATACACCATGGCCGGATGTTGTCAAGTATATTTTTAAGCAAGACATTACCAGCGCCCCATTGCTTCCGAATTCATTTGACGGATTTCGGCAAGTATGCGAAATTACGCTGGGCAAAAAACGCATCGTTCTCAATTATCCGAAAGGATGAGCTTATGGCGCGTAAAATGAAAATTGCCGAGGAATCTCCGGAAATATCCTTCATCGCACCGCCGGAAGCGGATTCAGGCGACATCCCCGAACAGAAGGAGCACTTTCAACTGCCGACGCGATTCGGCGCCGTGCCGGTGGACGAGGCGCCGCTGGGCTGGGAGGTGGAGACGCGGCGGCGCGAAGTCAAAGTCACGAAATTCCAGCACGCCTATCCCACGATCCGCCTGCCCTTTCAGGAAGTCCAGCGGGTGGAATTCGGGCATAATGACCGGTTTTTGGCGGAGAACGAGAAAAGCCGCAAACTGAAAGAACTCTTTCCCACGGGTGCGAACCGCCTGTTCTTCGGCGATAATCTCCACATCATGCGGCAGTTGCCGAGCGACAGCATTGACCTGATTTACATTGACCCGCCCTTCTTTTCCGGCCGCAACTACAACGTCATCTTCGGCGATAAGAACGAGGTGCGATCCTTCTCCGACATCTGGGAAGGCGGCATGCCCGGCTACCTGGTATGGCTCAACGCCCGCCTGTGGGAGACGAAGCGCCTGCTCAAGTCCACCGGCTCCATTTACGTGCATCTCGACTGGCACGCGACTCATTATGTCAAGGTGGAGATGGATAAGATTTTCGGGGTGGACAATTTCAAGAACGAAATTATATGGCGTCGCAGCCAAACAAGGTCATCAATAAGTAAAATCTATAAACGGTCGCACGACACAATTTTCTTCTATACAAAATCTCCAGAGTACCACTTTGACATGCAATACAGAGGATTGTCAGAAGCATCAAAGGACTTGTATTGCAAAGTCGATGAAAGAGGTAATCACAGGCTCGTACCCCTAATTGTTAGTGGGATACGGGCAGGTGAGACGGGAAAATCTTGGTGTGGTATTGATCCTAATACTCGTGGAAAAAGTGGAAGTCATTGGGTAACAGTTCCAAGCAAACTTGAAGAATATGAAAGACAAGGTTTAATAGTTTGGCCGCAAAAAGAAGGCGGCTTGCCCCAGCTCAAATATTACTTAGAAGATAACAAAGGCGTGCCTGTAACTGACTTCTGGGACGATATTGAGTTGATTCAACCATCCTCGTTGGAGGCGATAGGATATCCGACGCAGAAAGCCGAAGCACTATTAAAGCGCATTATTAAAACATCAAGCAACGAAGGCGACGTAGTCGCCGACTTCTTTTCCGGCGGCGGTACCTCGCCTGCCGTTGCCCAGCGCCTTAACCGCCGCTGGATCGCCTGTGACCAGTCCCGGATTGCCGTCGCCATTACCGCCGACCGTATCGCCAAGGTAGTGGAAGAAAAGATCGGCATGATCTTTCCCGTCCCCGATTTTACGGTGGAGCATTGGGGCGTCTATGAAGCGCCCAGGCTGGAGCAATACACCGTAGAGCAGTTCCGCGAGTTTGTCATCAAGGCATTCGGCGGTCGGCCGGAGAGCGTTTCTACGGCTATTCACGGCATGCGTTATGGCGTGCCGCTCTACGTCGGCGAGCCGTCGCGAAAGTCGCGCATTGGCAGAGACGACGTCGCACTTTTTGCCAGGGCCGTCTATGAAGAACGCCAGGCCAATCACGGCGTCATGCTGGGCTGGAACTTCGGCCCCGATGCACGCAAGGCCGCGGAAATCCTGGCCGCCCGGGAAAACAGGCGCATAGACTTCGTAAGACTGAACCTGATCCGCCTTGAAGATGACGCCTTCCGCGATCATGTGGTCATCAAAAGCCGCGACTACGCCCCTCTCCTCAGTTTCATTCAGCCGCCGGAGGTGCGCATTGCCCTGCGCCGCATGGCAGCCCTGACCTATGAGTTCGACGTTTCGGAGTCCGTCAGCCTGAACAAGGACGGCATGATCGCCAACGTCCAGTGGGATTTCCATCACAAGCCGGGGCGCTTTACCTCCACCCAGGGCTATTCCTTCCTGAGAGATAAGAAGACGGGGCGGCCGCTTTTGACTGCTGAATATACCTTTCCGAAAGCCGGTCCCTATACGATTGCCTGTTCGGTGCAGGACGACCAGGGCGGGGAACGCACCGTCGTGCAAACCATAGAGGTCACGTAATGTATTACTCCTTTGCACCCTATGAGCAGGACTTCCGCGCCTGGTGGGCATCCAAGGCGTTCCCAGACGTGAATCCGCTCACCCGCGACTTCCTGACGCACATAACCCGACCCGATGCGCCGCGCCGTCTGTGGAGACACCAGAAAGAGGCCTTCATGCGCACCGTGTACGCCTATGAACTGCTTCAGTGGAAAGACCTCCTGCTCAATATCGTCACGGGCGGCGGCAAGACCGCCATTATCGGCGCTGTAGTGGCGTGGCTGAAAGTCTGCCACGATATTCACAAGTTCCTGCTGCTTTGTCCCAATACCATCGTGCGCGACCGGCTGGAAGACGATTTTACGGACGCCAAAGTGTTCCGCGACTTCGGTTTCTTTCCGCCCGGCACGGAGCATTACACCAATGTCCTCGGTCTTCATGTCATGCAGCCCGGCGAAGGACCGCAGGGCATCCGCGATCACGGCGTCATTCTCGGCAATATCCATCAGTTGTATCAGGCCAATATCAGCGGCAAGCGCAACCTGGCCGTCCTGATGAACGCGGACGAGAGGATTGCCGTCTTCAACGACGAAGCGCACAATACCCCGGCGGCGGAGTACGACAGCACCCTCTTCACCCTCAGGCAGATTTCCAAATTCCGACTGGACACCACCGCCACCCCCGACCGCGCCGACGGACAGGTGCCGGACACGAAGATGATCTTCGATTACAGCATCACGGACGCGCAGGCGGAAGTGCCGCCGATCATCAAGAATATCGTCGTTTATCAGCCCCAGCTTGCCTCCGTCGAGCTCACCTATACCAACCCGGAAACGGGCGAGAAGCGCACCGTTGACGAGATGGATGAGGAGTTTGAACGTATCGAAAAGGGCCTGTCGTCAACCCAGTGGGTCACCGACCCCGACCCCATGCACAAGCAAATCCGCATCGCCCTGGATCGGCTGGCCGAACAGAAGCGCCGCGCCGATGCGTTGGCGAAAGGGGCCTATGAACCCATCCTTTTTGTCGTCGCCATCACCATCAAAGACGCCCAGCAGGCCAGGGATATGCTGGAAGAGCAGTTCAGGCTCCACACCCTTCTGGTCACCGAACAATCGGACGAGAAGGATCGGGAGGCCGCCCGCAAGTTGGGAAAGCTCGGCAGTCCCTACGAAGCCGTCGTCAGCGTTCTCATGCTTCGTGAAGGTTGGGACGTCCCGGCCGTTTCGGTCATACTTCTGCTGCGCAAATTTTCCAGCCGGGTCTATGGGCAGCAGGTCGTGGGACGGGGACTCCGGCTGAACGTGCGCGACACGGACCTTCAGGAAATCTGCGCCATTGTGGACCATGAAAAACTCAAACACGACTGGCTGTGGGATATCGTCGGCGCAAAAGTCCGCAAAGACGTGGAACAGGCGACCCTGTTTGGCGATGAAGACCTGCCGCCCAAACGCAAGCCGCAATTCGTCGTCAATCCCGATCTGCTCATCCCTATTCCCGAACCGTTGGAAGAAGAAAAGGCCGATTTTGACGATGATTTAGCCAATATCAGCATTGAAACGAGCGATTATCCGAAGTGGCAGAAGATATTGGATGAGTTTGATTATGGCGTGGAAACGGAAATATCGAGGGTTGAGATCAGCGGCGTAATGGGGCAGACCCTGGACGGTTCCGGTTTCCGGGAGCTTCGCGAAGCGCCCGCGCTCTATGGTGCAAGGAAACCTCTGAGTGAAATTGACGACCCCATCCAGCTTGCCGAGCTTTTGAAGACCAGCGTCAGGGATGTCGCTGCCGATCTCCTGGCGGAGGAGGGCATCGGTTCCCATGAACTCGGTTATCTTTACGGTGTGCTTATGGACCACATACGCAAGAAAATGCTGGGCGGAAAAACCGTCGGCGCCGCAGGCATGGCGGAATTGAGACATGCGCTCAACTCTCGCCACCGGTTGGCCGCCAACTTCAAGAATCGGTCCGGATTGGTTGCCAGCATTGTAAACTATAAGCAGGAGGCAGGCCATGCCGACCAGTGAGCGAGGAGACTTTGAAAACCCGACCAAGAGCGCCTATTCCGTTGAGCGATACGACTCATCCTGGGAATTGCAATACATGAAGCGCCTGGAGAGGGATAAAACCATTGCCAAATGGACAAAAAGTCACGGCATTGCCATTCAGTACGTTACTGAAGCAGGCAATGTGCGCGGTTATCATCCTGATTTTCTTATTGAAAAAGTGGATGGCGTCGTTGAACTGCACGAAGTGAAAGGCGGACAGTATCTAACCAACCCCGACACGCTGCGCAAACATGAAGCCGCCCGGAACTGGTGCCGGAAGCGGGGGATGACTTTCTTGGTTATTACAAAGTAATGATGCTATGGGGAACAGATGAACACGCCGGGGGTGTATCCGGCGGTCGTCCTTTCGAGAGGATGGTGCACCTTTTTCTCATGAGCTCTCCAAATTTTGCGTGTAATAGCTATGGCCGGGTTCCTTCGCTTAATGAGCATCAAACGGGTTAACGGGTTTAAGGATAAATAAAAGGAGGCCGCAGATATGAATGATGTGTATGAGCGACTCAGACAAAGACTCGATGATATGGGAACCGGCTTTCCCGCGACGCAGAACGGAATTGAAATCAAGATACTCAAGCAGATATTCACCCGAGCGGATGCGGAAATGTTTCTGCTGTTGTCCCCGATGCTGGAAACGCCGGACAGTATCGCGGAGCGGCTGAATCTCCCGCTGGAAGATACTGCGAGACACATCGAAGATATGGCCCGACGGGGTCTTTTGTTTCGCCAGAAGAAAAACGATGTCGCCCGCTACGCAGCCATTCCCTTCGTAGTTGGAATCTTCGAGTTTCAGCTCAACTCCCTCGACGAGACCCTCGCCAAGGATCTCGAAACATATCACGAGGAAGCCCTGTTGAAGAGCCTCCAGGCGTGGAGCACGCCGGTCATGAGAACCATCCCGATCAACCAGGAGCTGGTGAGCGAGTGGCCCATCGCGCCCTATGAGGACGTGATGAAGATCTTCGACAACCAGAAAAGGATAGCCCTTGCCCCCTGCATCTGCCGCACGGTGGCGAAAAAAGCAGGTCAGGGCTGCGACAAGCCGATGGAAGCCTGCTTCCTCTTCGGCTCCCATGCGAGTTTTTATGTGGATAACGGCCTTGGGCGGTATATCACCAGCGAAGAGGCCAAAGAAATTGCCCGCAAGAATGAAGCCGCCGGTCTTGTGATGCAGCCGTTCAATTCCCAGTATACCGGCGGCATGTGCAGTTGCTGCGGCGATTGCTGCGGAATGCTCAGGTCCCTCAAAAAACAGGCCAATCCGGCGGCGGCGGTAAAG
>JBDRTP010000462.1:0-3528 GCA_043823965.1 Chloroflexota bacterium | reverse complement strand
ACGGCTTGCTCATCACCAGCGTAATCCAGTTGCCTTTCATGACAACCTCGTCGCGCTGGTTCTCGACCTGGATGGCGATCGTCACCGCGCCGCCTCCAAGACGGGGAAAGGCCTTCGTCTCGGCCACTTCCATTTTGACGTGAATCGTATCGCCGATGAAGACCGGTTTGACAAACTTCCACTCGCCGATTTCGCGGAAAGCCATCACCGTGCCTTCCAATACGCCTGTGCGCAGCGCCAGGCCGGAGGCGATGGAAAGCCCCAGCAGTCCGTGCGCCACACGCTGGCCGAAGGGCGATGTCTGGCTGTACTCGGCGTCGGTGTGGATCTGGTTGAAATCGCCTGAAAGACCGGCGAAGGTCACGATATCGCTTTCGGTGATCGTCCGTCCTGGCGAGAGGATGCGCTGGCCGATCTGAAATTCTTCGAAGTACATACCACGCGGAGAAGAGATGGGGGACATGGGACTCCTTTGGCGATTTAGTTGGGTAGTTGTCTAGTTTAATAGTTACGTAGTTTGATAGCTATTTATCTGCCGGGGTCTAGTGAATTTTACACTGAAGATAATTATCGAACTTAGAAACTACTGAAACTACCAAACTACCAAACTACCAAACTACCCAACTATTATACCCTTTGACCTCCAGCCCAACTACCCGTAAAATAGAAACATGCGCGATTGGTATCTCGGCCTCGACGACCCCCTCACCCTGACCCTGGCGGCGGACTTTCGCCTGTGCTCCCCCGATTACCTCAACGATCACATTTGGGAACTGCAACCCGGCGGCGATCCACCTGCCCTGTCACTGCGCACCACCTATGGCCTGCGGGCGCGCTCCATGCGCATCTTCCCGCGCCTCACGGCAAATGGCGTGACGGTCACTGATCCGGCCAGTTTCGCCGCGCCGCCTCGCCTGCGCCGCTTCTATCCCAATTTTCTCGCATTGAGCTTTTCTCCATTCAGCGGCGCCGAAGTCCTGATCGAGTACTGGATACCGGACTCCCAAACCATTGCCGGGCGGCTGACGTTCACCAACCATGCCAATCAGGCCGCTGACATGGGGCTGGAGTTGTGCGGCCTGCTTGTCCCGATTGAAGGACAGAGCCTGGCGCAGGTGCAGATGCAATCCGTCAACGTGCTGGCCGGACACACCTCGAACCTGGCCCCGGTCATCTTCCTGACGGGCGGTGCGCTGCACGGGCCGGGACCGTACCCTTCCCTGACCCTTGACCTGCATCTGGAGGCCGGCGCCTCGCGCCAACTGACCTGGGCGCAGGCTGCCCTCGGCGACCCGCAGGCTTCATTTGAGCTGGCGCGTCGCATGGCAGCGCGTATGTGGGACGGGGAACGGGCCAGGGTCGAGCTGGTCAACGCCGCCCAGACCGTTGAGGTCCGCACCGGCGACCCGGATTGGGACGCGGCCTTTGCCTTCAGCCAGAAGACCGCCTTCAGCCTGTTCTTCCCCGGGAACGAAAATCTGCCAAATCCATCCTTTGTCCTGGCGCGCCAACCCGATCACGGTTATTCCATGCGCGCGGATGGCAGTGATTACTCCCACTTGTGGAGTGGCCAGGCTCCACTGGAGGCTTATTATCTTGCCAGCCTGCTGCCCGGCGCAGCCGACCTGGCCGGGGGGCTGCTGCGCAATTTCCTGTTTACTCAGGAAAAGGATGGCTTCATTGATTGCCGGCCAGGGCTGGCCGGTCAGCGTGGGCGCTGGCTGTCTCCACCCCTATTGGCAAGCCTGGCCTGGCGAGTCTACCAAGCCAACGAATGCTTCGCTGCGACTGAAAACGAGGCTTTCCTGGCGGATGTCTTCCCGCATTTATCCGCCTTTTTTCAGGCCTGGTTCGCTCCGGCTCACGACCGCGATCAGGACGGTTTTCCAGAATGGGATCATCCGCTTCAGACCGGCTTTGAAGATAATCCGGCTTACACCGCCTGGCATGACTGGGCGCAGGGCGTGGATATCGCCACGCTCGAAAGCCCGGCACTGGCTGCCAGCCTGTATGGCGAGTGTCGAAGCTTGATCCAGATGGCGGAGAAGCTGGGGCGTGCCGACGAGCTCGAGCAGTTACACTTCCGGGCAGAGGCTTTGCGCATCGAGACCGAAGAGTGCTGGAGCGCCGCGGCGGCCCTCTATCATTATCGTGACCGGGATACCCACCGCAGTCTGGTTGGCGAAACGCTGGCGCAACAGCGCGGGTCAGGGCGCATCCAGCTAAAACGCTCTTTCACCGCGCCAGTCCGCTTGCTGATTCGCGTGCGGACGAGCGATAAGGCCTTTCGTCGTTTAGCGGTGACCATCAAGGGTCAGACTTCGCGGGGCGAACACGCGGAACGCCTGGAACGGCAGGATATCCAATGGATTTTAGAAAATACCACGCTGACCAGCCGTGAAGTGTATACCCGGCTGGATGGTATTGAGATAACCGGCCTAAAGCCGCGGGATCAGGTCACGATTGCCACTATAGATTACACCCAGGAAGATCAGACGTTGTTCCTGCCCCTTTGGGCTGGCATTCCCGAAGAGCAACATGCCTGGTCGTTGATCAATCGCGGCTTGCTGGATGTGGACCGCTTTTACCACCCCTTCGGTCTCTCGGCTTGCGCCTCTGTCCCTTGCCCGCCGGCTGAACCGGTTTGTTTGAGCGTGCACCTGCCCTGGCAGCAATTGATTGGGGAAGGCTTGTTGGCTTACGGGCATCCCAGCCTGGCGGCGCAGTTGATCGCCCGCCTGATGAGTGCCATTATCTTGAATCTCAAGCAACAGCGCGCTTTTTACAGCGCCTATCACGCTGAAACCGGCGCCGGCATCGGTGAGCGCAATGCCCTGGCGGGTTTGGCCCCGCTCGGCCTGTTTCTGCAAACACTGGGGGTTCAGTTCCTGCCTGGCAGCCGCGTCCGAATAAGTGGAAAGAACCCATTTCCATGGCCGGTTACGGTAAAATATAAAGGCTTGAGCGTGACACGCCACTCCGACCAAAGCGAAGTCACGTTTCCGGATGGCAGATCAGTGGCACTTAGCGACCCATCTGATGCGCTGGTCTGCCCGGAGTAAGGAGGAGCTATGGAACATCCCCCCATTCGTTATTTGCTGGCGGCTGTTGTCCAGGAACAGGACGTAGACCTGGCGACACGCGCCTTGAGCGTGCTGGATGCACCCGTCATTCATCTCGCCAGCACGGGCGGTTTTCTGGGGCGGCGGAATGCCACCCTGCTGATTGGCTTGCCGGAGGGCGTGGCAGAGAAGGCCGTCGAGGCCCTGCAAAGATCCTGTCGTCAGAGAGTGGAATATCTTGCCATCCCATTGGAAGGCTCTCCCTTACCGCTGCCGACACCCGTGCCGGTGACCGTCGGCGGCGCGACTGCTTTTGTCATTCCGCTGGAACGATTCGAGGAGTTTTAGCCATGAAACTGATCATTGCCATCCTGCGAGATTCTGACTCCGATCCCGTCACCCAGGCCCTGACCGCCGCCAAATTCCGCGTGACGCGCATCGCCTCGACCGGCGGCCTGCTGCGGCG
>JBDRTP010000461.1:0-3662 GCA_043823965.1 Chloroflexota bacterium | reverse complement strand
TCACCATCCCGGTGTCCCTGAAAAGAGGGTAGGTCTTCACTACAGCCTGTTTTACGCACTCTTAGACTCACAAGTCCTTGAAACGACGTGATGCAAATCGTGAAATTAATGATTCGTAGGATCGAATCCGCTAAGTCGGGCTAACTTGGGATGATCCACCACAGCGCAAATCTGCGGTTCCGAAGGTGCGACACCCTTAACTCGCACGCGGCGCAACCCACGCCCGACCACCTGTTGACCATAGACCTTACTGCCGAACTTCCGCAGGAGCAGGATAACGCTCACCTCTGGAACGTCCCACCCTTCGCGCAGCATCAGCACGCTGACGACGGCCTTGAAAGGCGTACCTCCTTTACTCTGATTGCTGAGTTCCCGTGCCTTCTGTCTCTCTGCTTCATCACTGTCTTCCGTGACCAGCAGCGTCTTCACCTTGAAATACTTGCTCAGGGTTTGCTCGGCCTTTATCGCATCGGCTTTACACACCGCCACCACAAACAGAATCGGCTGGTATCGTTTTTTAGCCCGCCGTTCCTGTTCTTCCAGACGACGCAATGCAATCGCCATTTGCTGTCGCATCGGCTCATCGTCCGTCACCCATTGCGTAGCACTCAGCCCAAGCCGGTCCACCGCATCCCAATCAATCTCTTCGACCTTACGTTGCTCTCCCGTGCGTGCATCGGTATAGGTCAACTGCACCGTTTTGATGTCCGGCTGATAGACCACCGGCGTCTTGATGATGCCATCGGCCAGAGCGTCCGTCACGCTGTACTCATAGATCATATCGCTGTCTGGTGTCTGTCCGTCGGCGCGGTCGGGCGTCGCCGTCGTGTCCACGCGCAACAATACTTTTTCCCTCATTAGCTTTAGCGTCGCCTCGTATTCCAGCGCGGGCGAGTTGTGCGCCTCGTCATTGAAAAGCGCGAACTCCGGTCCATTCATAAGCCCCGACAGGTTGCTCTGTCCGCTCTTGTTGCTTTGGTAGAACTGGTGAATGTTGCCCAGGATGACGCTGGCGCTGAACAGGGTCGCCCAACCTCCTTCTCTGCCGCTCCCCAACGTCGTGAGCACGAAATCCACCGGGCGCGAATTCCCCCAGTCCGGCAGCAGGTCGCGGGCTTTGAAGACCGTCCCGTCCTCGAAGTCGTCTTCCAGTCGGTCGCGCACGATCAGATTTGGACAGAGCAACACGAACTTCTGAACATTGTGCGCGATGCGCAGCCACGCAATCACCGCTGCAATCACCGCCGTCTTGCCGCCGCCCGTGACGACATTCAGCAGCAGCCCGTCTGCCCCAATCTCAGTCTTACCCAGAAATTCATGCGCATAAACAACCCGCAAGAACGACTCCCATTGATGCGGCCAGAGTGTGCCGGGCCGCGCCGCCTGGTCATCGTCTTTTGAGGTTAAGAACTCGATGTATTTATAGGATTCAGTCTTTAGTCCCGGCATTCCATCTCGCCGCCAATCCCGAAAGGTATCTTCGTATCGTGCAAAACGGTTGAACATGGGTCAGTTCACCTCGATCTCCTTGGTCCAGAGCCCCTCGCCCCCCATGTCATCCTGCACTTTGCAGGCGATTCGGATTTTTCCCGCCGCCGGGAACTCGTATTGCGCCTGCAACTCCGGCTCCTTCTTACTCCCGCGAACGAAGGAATACCCCGGCGTGCTACTGAACCGATTGCCGTAGTCGAAGTCCCATTGCACATTGATAGTCTTGGCCCCAGCGTTCAGAATAGCCGTTTCGCTCACGTCGAACTTGTAGGTGCGTGGCACGATGCGCTTGTAACCCACTTCCACCTTTGGCGGCTGGACGAACGTCAGGAAGTTTTCATAGTCAGCGTTGTCCGTTGAAAGGGCTGTCACATGCTCTCGGAAACGCGCTGAATCAATACGGATCATGTCCAGCCGGATAAAGTTCAATTCGGTCTGCTCCAGCCGCCTCAAGCGCTCCGCCGCCTCCATTGCGTCCGGTCTGAAGGCCCATGCCAGCATGATACCGTCGCGCAGGTTGTCCTGCTTGTAACGCAGCGTCTTGCGCATCGCGTTGGAGAACGCCTGCACGTCCGCCGCCGTTACCGCCTTCTTTTGATCTGGCTCGCCCACCCAGACAGGTATTGCGCCCTTGTAGCCGTGAATGCCCGCCTCGCGCTCCTCCACCACTGCGCCGAAGGCCCGCAGGACGAAAGCGCGGAACTGCTCAGGCGGGGTCTCTGCCAGCCGCCGCGCCTCATAAACGCCCCAGTGCTCGACGGTGAAATCCGGCACAGGGAACAGTTTGCCTGTCTGCTCCTCCACCTGCCGCGTCAGCCGATCCGCCGTGATTGCCACCGCCACCCGCGACTGGTCGCACGCGATCCATCTACGATTGAGTCGTTGGGAAACGGCTACTGTAGTACCACCACCACTGAAGAAATCTGCAACAAGGTCGCCTTCATTAGAAGAGGCGAGGATGATACGCTCAAGAAGATCTTCGGGCTTCTGTGTTGGATAACCTATTCGCTCTTTCGCTGTTGCATTAATGACCCCAATATCCCATACATCATGCGCAAGAACGCCGCTGTTGAGATAAACCTTTGCACGATATTTCTTACCTTCAGGGTCCCTTCTGGTGGTGAGGCGGAAGATGCCTTCCTCATCTCGATGTTTGTAGCGGGTATTGCGTTCAGCGAGCGAACCTTCTCCATATTCCTGTAGTATCTCATTGAACTTCGGTGACGAACTCTTTCCAAAGTAAAGCAAAATGTCGTGCTTGCGTTGAAAATGGCCACCGTGCTGTGTTGCTTTTGGGCCGTAATTCCATACAATTTCATTCTGAAAACAACCGTGCCCGAATATCTTGTCCATCTCCACCTTGATGTAATGGCTCGCATGCCAGTCGCAATGCACATAGATGCTGCCGGTCTTCTTGAGCAGGCGTTTCATCTCGTAGAGCCGGGCATTCAGCCAGATCAGGTAGCCGGGCATGCCGCCTTCCCAGATGTCAGAGAAGGAGCGTAGTTCGTTCTGGTCGCCGAAGATGACGTTGTAGTTGCGCCCGGAGAAGAAGGGCGGGTCAAGGTAGATAAGGTCAATGTTCTCGCTGGGTAGTTGGCGCATAACGTGTAAGTTGTCGCCCCACAAGAGGCGGTTGGGTGCCAGTGCTGGATGCCCGAACTGGACGCGATCGACGACCTGAAAGGGCAGCATGACCTGTGGAAATAGTTTGCGGAAGCCTCTACGCTTGTCCCAGCCCAGCGGCTCCTTCTCAATCGGCACTGAGCCGAAACGAGTCGGTGGACGCCAGAACTCCTCCTGCGCGGGTAGAGCGTCCGCCCGCTCGTCAACGTCCACTATCTCCGGCGGCGCGACAAAATCGCCCCTCATAGGGCCGGTGGTCGGTTTGTCCTTTTCTTCGCTGTCTTTCTTTGCCATTGCGTCACTTCCTTTATTAGTGGAATCGTACCTATTATTGGACAGTTAACAATAGTTAGATCGATCCTCACAAGCCCCGGTTGCTTGCCGTCGCCAAGTATTCGACTGTTTCAATCGAATAAACCTTTTTGTATTTCCTGTCTTTTCTGCTCTTCCGTTGCCTTCCGGGTTTTGTATTTCAGCAAGAGGTCACGAATCGCCTCTTCAAGCAGGACATTTGTGGAACACTTTTCGTAGATAGCCAGTATCTT
>JBDRTP010000460.1:0-8694 GCA_043823965.1 Chloroflexota bacterium | reverse complement strand
TGTGGAACTCCTGGAAAGGTGCGACGGGCAGGCGCCGGTCGCGCCAGATGCGCTTGGTCAACGTTTTATCCAGTGCAATGGCGTTGGTCAAAACGCGCGAGCCGGTGTATGGAATTCTAAGCATTTCCAGCAAAGCTGGGGTCTGGGCTTCGCGCGCATCGCCCCCCAGGCCTTCGGCGATGTTGAAGCAGATATCCGGCTTGCTTTCCAATAATGCGTAAGGCAGGTTGGTATCGGCCTGGATGAAAACGGTCTTGTGACCGTCGCTTTCGATGGCCGCCCGGATATGGTCTATGGTCTCGATATAATCAAAATCCGCGCCGGCATCCGGAGGAACGTCGGGCGGGAGGGGTTTATCGTGCTCTTTGATATTGGCGAGCACGGCCACCCGCCACGGGCGCGCCAGTCGCGGCGCAATACTGGGGGGTTTGTCGTTTTCCCTGTACTCGTTTTTTGAGTGCTGGTCTGGCAGGGTGTTCATCGTTTCTCCTTGAGCAGATTGAACTACTGGCGCTTAGTATAAAACAAGATGGCGAAAATTCAAGAGGAAGTTCAACTGGACAAGATAAATCCTTTCAGGTATTATTGGTGCGTTGTAATATACCCAACAAAAACCCATGGCGTGCCCGGATGCGAGATCCCGATCCGGGCAGCCGTGTGTAATTACATGCAGCCCCTGATGAAGATCCATCCGGACAAACACGGCCGCATCCAAAGTACGCAAGGACTCGCAACGCCACATCCTACGGAGGCGACATGACCGACCTGATCAAACTAATTACCAGTGAGCTAAAGCAGCAAATTGATTCTTATACGCCTGAGATCGGCATCAGCGATGTCGGTACGGTGACCGAGGCCGGCGACGGTATTGCCCGCGTCAGCGGCTTGGGGAACGTCAAGTCACAGGAATTGGTACAGTTCCAGAACGGTGTGATGGGCATCGCCTTCAACCTGGAACGGGCCAGCGTTGGCGTCATCATCATGGGCGATTATTCCAAAATCGGCGAGGGGATGACCGTCCGCTCGACGGGACGCATCGCCTCGGTCCCGGTTGGCGACGGGTTGATCGGGCGCGTGGTCAACGCCCTGGGTGAGCCGATAGATGGTCGAGGCGCGATCAAGTTTTCGGGCTATCGTCCCATCGAACGCATCGCGCCGGGCGTAGTCCAACGCCAGGACGTGGATACCCCCGTCCAGACCGGCATCAAGGCCATCGACTCGATGATCCCCATCGGCCGCGGACAGCGCGAGCTGATCATCGGCGACCGCCAGACCGGCAAGACGGCCATTGCCATTGACACGATCATCAACCAGAAGGGCAAGGATCTGGTCTGTATCTACGTTGCCATCGGACAGAAAAAGGCGGCCATCGCCCGTAGCGTGGCCCTGCTGGAACGCGCCGGCGCCATGGAGCATACGATTGTGGTGATTGCCTCGGCGGACGAAGCCGCCGCGCTGCAATATATCGCCCCTTACGCCGGCTGCTCCATCGGCGAGGAGTTTTTGGAGACCGGCCGGGATGCGTTGGTCATTTACGACGATCTTTCCAAACATGCCTGGGCCTATCGCCAGGTGTCGCTGCTCCTGCGCCGCCCGCCGGGACGTGAAGCCTATCCGGGTGATGTGTTCTACCTGCATTCCCGCCTGCTGGAACGGGCGGCTCGCATGGCGAACAAGTACGTCATCGTCAAGAAGGACTTTGCCGATTCGCTGGCGACTGATAATGACGGCGTTGATAGCAAGGTCTACGGCGGGCCACGCTCATTGCATGATGCCGGAGAGGCGCGCAAGGCGCTGGAAAATCCGGATGATTACAAGCTGGTCAAGGTCAAAGGCTCCGGCGGTTCGCTGACGGCGCTGCCGATCATCGAGACCCTGCTGGGCGACGTTTCCGCCTACATCCCAACCAACGTCATTTCCATTACGGATGGTCAGATTTACCTGGAAGGCAACCTGTTCAACGCCGGCATCCGCCCGGCGGTTAACGTGGGCATCTCTGTCTCGCGCGTGGGTGGGGCTGCGCAGGTGCGGGCGATGCGCCAGGTGGCGGGCAAGCTGCGCCTGGACATGGCCTCCTACCGCGAGCTGGCTGCCTTTGCTCTGATGGCCTCTGATCTTGACAAGGCGACGCAGGCGCAGTTGGGCCGCGGCCAGCGCATGCAGGAGATCCTCAAGCAGCCCCAGTACGAGCCTATGTCAGTGGAAAACCAGGTCATCGTCATCTTTGCCGGGACGAACGGATATGCCGATGCCGTCCCTGTAGAACGCATGCGCGCCTGGGAGGTGGCCCTGCTCCGTTACATGGATAATTCCCATCCGGAGCTTGGCAAGGACATTGCCGAGAAAAAGCAGATCACAGAAGAGACCGACAAGAAACTGCGCGCCGCGCTGGATACGTTCAAGGCCACGTGGCAGTAAGGCGCCACGTGCGACTATGTAACTATTCAACTACGAAACTATCTAACTAAACTATGTCTTCTACGAGAGAAATGCGGCTCCGCATCCGGAGCGTCAAGAACATCTCACAAGTAACCCGCGCTTTAGAGGCGGTCAGCGCGAGCAAGGTACGTAAGTCCATGGCGGCAGTTTCCGCCACGCGGGCTTATGCGACCAAGGCCTGGCAGGTGTTGACCCATATTGCACAGCAACCCGGGCGCGCCAACCTGCATCCCTTATTGACCCGCCGGCTGCAGGTGGAGCGGACTCTGGTGGTGGTCGTCAGCGGCGACCGGGGATTAGCCGGCGCGTACAACACCAATGTCATCCGTTACACCGCCCAGAAATTCAACAACTACGCAACGCCGGTGCGTTATATTGCTGTCGGGCGCAAGGGACGGGATATGCTCATCCGGCGGCGCAAAGATGTCATCGCCGAATTCAGTAACCTGCCGGCCGCCCCCTCGTTTGCCGATGTATCCGCGATTGGTCGGATGGCAGTGGATGAATTTCTGAAAGGCGGTGTGGACGAAGTTTATCTCGTCTACACGGACTTCATCAACATGGCCCGGCAGGAAACGGTGGTCAAGAAACTCCTGCCGCTCGAGATGGATTCCGGCACTGAGCGGGTGGAGGTCTACGAGCAAAAACGCCTGTCGGCTGCTTATATCTATGAACCTGCCGAGGCAGAAATCCTCGACGAAATTATCCCGCGTTTCACTGCGTTGCAGGTCTATCAGGCGATCCTCGAGTCGCTGGCCAGCGAACATGCCGCTCGTATGGTCGCCATGCGCAACGCGACCGACAATGCGATCGAACTGGTCGCTTCGCTCCAATTGGATTACAACAAGGCGCGTCAGCAAGCAATTACCAATGACCTGTTGGATATCGCCGGTGGCGCGGAAGCGCTTACCATGGCGCTTGCTCAAGCTTATCGGATCGGAGGCAAGAATGGCTAATTTAACTGGCCGGGTAGTTCAAATTCAAGGTGGTGTGGTGGATGTACAGTTCCCAGAAGGCGAACTGCCCGATCTTTTCGAAGCGATTGAGATCCCGCGGCCGGATAAAGAGCCGCTTATTCTGGAAATCCAGAATCATCTTGGAAACAACTGGGTTCGTTGTGTGGCGATGGACACGACGGACGGCTTGCAGCGCGGCCTCCCCGCGAACGCAACCGGCGCGCCGATCATGGTCCCGGTTGGCCCGCTGACTTTAGGGCGCATCTTCAACGTGCTGGGCAAGCCGATTGACGGAAAGGGGCCTGTTCATTCCGACCTGTACTACCCCATCCACCGTCCGGCTCCGCTCTTTTCCGACCAGTCCACGCGCGTGGAAGTCTTCGAGACCGGCATCAAAGTCATTGACCTGGTCGCCCCCTTCACCAAAGGCGGCAAGACCGGCATCTTCGGCGGCGCAGGTGTAGGCAAGACGATTATCATTCAGGAACTCATTCGTTCGATCGCCACCGTGCATCAGGGCAACTCGGTGTTCGCCGGGGTGGGTGAGCGGACGCGCGAGGGCACGCAGCTTTTCCGTGAAATGCTCGAATCCGGCGTGATGAAAGACACAGTGATGGTCTTCGGCCAGATGAACGAGCCGCCGGGCGTGCGCCTGCGCGTGGCGCTCTCGGCGCTCTCGATGGCCGAATACTTCCGTGACGAGGGGCGGGACGTCCTGCTCTTCATTGACAACATCTTCCGCTTCACCATGTCCGGTTCGGAAGTATCCGCGCTGCTCGGGCGTATGCCCTCCGCCGTGGGTTACCAGCCGACCCTGGCGACCGAGATGGGCGAATTGCAGGAACGCATCACCTCCACCCGTCACGGTTCGGTCACCTCGATGCAGGCCGTCTATGTCCCTGCGGATGACTATTCGGACCCGGCGCCGGTTGCCACCTTCACGCACCTGGACGCGACCATCGCCCTCGAGCGCGCCATCGTCGAGAAGGGCATTTATCCGGCCGTTGACCCGCTGGTCTCAACCTCCCGCATACTTGATCCCCGCATTGTGGGCGAAGAACACTACACCACCGCCCGCGAAGTGCAGCGCGTGCTCCAGCGCTATAAGGACTTGCAGGATATCATCGCCATCCTGGGTATTGACGAATTGAGCGAAGATGATAAACTGATTGTATCCCGCGCCCGCAAGATCGAGCGTTTCTTCTCTCAACCTTTCTACGTGGCCGAGCAATTTACAGGCACACCAGGCAAGTACGTGCCGCTGCGTGAGACCGTGCGCGGCTTCCGCGAAATTCTGGACGGCAAGTGCGACGACCTGCCTGAACAGGCTTTTATGATGGTCGGATTGATAGACGAAGCCGTCGAGAAAGCGGAGAAGCTGGCCAGCCAGTAATTAGTGATCAGTTACCAGTAATCAGTCATCAGTGAACAGCACTGATGACTGATCACTGATGACTGATAACTGGATCGAGAACATGTCTATTCGTTGTGAGATCGTATCTCAAGACCGCATGGTGTTTCAAGGCGATGCCGATATGGTGCTACTCCCCGGCTCGGAAGGGGAGATGGGCATCCTGCCTAACCACGCGCCGCTCCTGACCACCCTGAAATACGGCATCATCAAAGTGCGCGCGCAGGGCCAGGAAGAATTCTTTACAGTTTCCGGCGGCGTGGCCGAGGTCCAGCCGGATATTGTTACCGTTCTGGCGGATGCTGCCGAAAATGTCGAAGAAATTGATATCTCCCGTGCTGAATCTGCCAGGAAGCGCGCCGAGGAGATGCTGGCGAAAGGCCCACCCGCGGACACGGACGCTTACCTGAAGATCGAGGCTGCCCTGCGCAAGTCCACCCTGCGGCTGGATGCCGTCAAACGCTTCCGCCGAGTCGCCACGAAACCCGGTCGGATCAGCGAAGAAGCCAAGTGAGTTAACTATGCCTCCTTTCTCGAAAGATTTGGGGATTGACCTGGGTACGAACCAGACTCGCATTGCTGACCGGTCGGGTGTGCTGGTTGATGAGCCGACCATCGTCGCGATTGCGGTGAACGAGCAGAAAATCGTTGCCATTGGCAAGGAAGCGCAGAATATGTACGGCCGCGTCCCGGAAAATATCGAGGTCTCCAGGCCGCTGCAAAACGGCGTGGTGGCCGATTATGAGATCACCGAGGCATTGCTCGCCTATCTGATACGCCGCGTCAGCGGCCCGCTGCGCATCTTCCGCCCGCGCGTCATGATTTCGGTGCCCTACGGCGTGACCAGCGTGGAATCGCGCGCCGTGCACGAGGCCGTGCTCCAGGCTGGCAGCCGGGACGCCTTCCTGATCCAGCAGCCGCTGGCGGCTTCCGTCGGCGTGGACCTGCCGATTGGTTCGCCCTCCGGAAACATGGTCCTGTGCCTGGGCGGCGGGGCGACGCAGGCCGCAGTGATCGCCATGTACGGCATCGTCTCGGCGGAGACCCTGCGCGCGGGTGGGATGCACCTGGACGAAGCCATCGTCGCTTATGTGCGCAAGAAGTACGGGGTGATCATTGGCTCGCAGACCGCGGAGCAATTGAAGTTCAAGATTGGCGCGGCCGTGCCTCAGGATAAAGAGGAGAGCATAGAAGTGCAGGGGCAGGATCAGGTCAGTGGGTTGCCGCGTCCCGTCACACTGACAACCGGGGAGATCGTCGAGGCGCTCCAGGAGCCGCTCAAGGCATTCATCGAGATCGGCCGCCGCGTCCTCGAGAAGACGCCGCCCGAACTGGTCTCGGATATCATTGACCGCGGCGTGGCGTTGTGCGGCGGTGGGGCGCTGTTGCGCGGTATTGATAAGTTCTTCACCAAGGCGCTCGGCATCCCGGCCTATCTGGTGGATAACCCTCTGACTTGCACTGTGGAAGGCGCCATGAAGGCCTTCAGCCTCTATCCTTTCCTCAAGCGGCATCTTCCGCCCGTATAAGACAGGCGACCGGGCACAAGTGCCCGGTCTTTTATTACATGAATACACATCAGCTTCCAGTAGCCTTCTCGTCCTTATCCAGCCTCGGCGGCGCGGTGGATTTTTTTCCCCTGCGCAAGGGCAGGCGCTGGGCGTCGCTGATCCTGGCGCTGGTCTTGCTGATCGGTTCTGTGGGCGTCCTCCTCTACGGGATTTACATGGCCTATTTGGGCTGGCAACGATACGGCGCCGCGGTGGTGGGAGAGACGCTCTTCTGTCCGTTGGTCATTGCGGCATGCTTATTTCTGTTGAGCCTGATCTTTGCCTGGATCGCGTATACCAACTGGGCTAAGGCAATTGCGCTCTACCAGAACGGCTTCGCTTACAAAGATCGCCGGGGTCTACGCCTCTGGCGCTGGAAAGACGTAGCCGCGCTGCGCATGGCGGTCACCCGCCATGATCTCTTTGGAATAAACACCGGCACCACACACGCCTACACGGTAGAAAACCGTAACAGCAGTCGGCTTGCACTGAACGACAGTTTCAGCCGCGTGGAAGAACTGGCGCGGGTGATCGAAGAAAAGACATTCCCCAGTCTATTCGAGCAGGCCGCCCAACAATACAACGCCGGGAGGAACCTGACCTTTGGGCTGGTCATGGTCAACCAGGCAGGCATTCAGATCGGCAAGAAGAGCTATGCCTGGGGTGAAGTTCAGCAGGTGACCGTACAGCGTGGATATTTGCACATTGCCAGGAAGGAGGGTGGTCTATTCAGCGGTGCGAAGACCGCGCTGGCAAGCATTCCCAACCTGCGCGTGCTGCTGTCCCTCATCAGCCAGGTGGTCAGGGTCAAGGCTGGGTAGCGGAAATAACAAAACGGCGCTCTTGAGGGCGCCGTTATTGTTCATTGCTTACTAATTTCTACTCTCTATTTCTCTATTCCCTATTCCAAATAATACGTCATCCGTTGCAAGCCAATGGATGGATCGAGATACTGCAGCATTACGCCAGGGAGTACGCTCAAGCTGATGGGGGCGTAATTCAAGATGGCTTTGACCCCGGCTTCTATTAACTGATTAGCGACCTCCTGTGCCGCCGCGGCCGGGACAGTCAGCATGGCGATCTTGATACCCGCTTCCCGGATGCCCTCGACCATAGTCTTTGCATCCTGGATGACAAACCCACCCACCTGTTGGCCGATCAGGGCCGGGTTACTGTCAAAGACCATCGCCACGCGAAAACCACGGTTGGTGAAGCCCTGATAACGAGCAATGGCGCGACCCATGTCGCCCATCCCGATCACAGCCACATCCCAAACACGGTCCACTTTCAGGATCTCGCCCAGCTTTTTGATCAGGAAAGCGATATTATAGCCGGTGCCCTGTTTGCCGAACTCGCCGAACTGGGAAAGATCTTTGCGAATTTGTGCCGCAGAGACGCTTACAAACTCGCCCAGTTCCTGCGAAGAGGTCGTCTGCTGGCCTTGCGTTTGCATGTTGTTCAGTGCACGCAGATAGACGGGTAGTCTGCTGACAATGATGTCGGGGATGTTTTTCATGACCATAGCCTGCTCTCATTATAAAGGTTCGCTGTCCAATTTACCACAGATGGGGATTTTCCGCAATTCATCACAACAACCTGTTTATGGCAAACTCAAGAGAATCGTAAAATCGCCATTCGCCTGAATTTCCATTACGGACAGCGGAAAGGGGTAAAAATGGCCGGCCGGGTAATCCAGGTTGGGGTTCTCAATCTGGGACAGGAAGGGGATCGAGATGGTGATCCCCTGTGCTGAGAAAGGCGCATCGGTGCGCACCTCCAGCCTGGTCCCGTCTGCCAGGCCCCAGGTCCAGCCGTTGGGGCTGAGATCGGCCCGGATTTCTGATTCCCAACCGCTATGAAAACGTCCCCAGGGGTCAATGGCTATCGGGATGCGCGTCGAAAGCGGAGCTTTGCTGTAATAACGTATCTCAAGTCCGCTTTCAGTCAGTCGGAAGGTCTTGACGCGGCTCACCTCTGTGCCGGTGAGGGTGAGCGTGTCGTTGGATGTCCAGGTGGGCGAGTAATTTTCAAAAGGTTTGGGTGTGTCGCTGAAAGCGCCCATGATCTGAGCCGGGTCCGCGCCTTCGCCGCGGGTGGCTTTCCACTCGGACGGGTCGCTTAGGCCGACGGCAAAGTGCGCCGTGGGCCCAATAAGCTGATGCACGCCGCTCTCGTCGCGCGAGAAGAGGAAGGTCAGCCGCGCGCCATCCGTCTCGACCACGGCGAAATATTTAGACGAAACCAACAGACATTCGTTTTGACCATCGTAATCCAGGTCGAAGGCGCACCCGGCTTGCTGTTCAGGAGTCTCAGCCCAGCGGCTGGCCGCCAGCAAGCC
>JBDRTP010000459.1:0-3179 GCA_043823965.1 Chloroflexota bacterium | reverse complement strand
CGCCACAGCTTTCTTATCCACCAGGTTTCCGCCCACAGCAACGGCGGCAGCTCCCGCCTTGAGAAACTGAGCCGCATTGTCTGCACTGACGCCGCCGGTCGGCACCAGCCGCAAATGCGGTAGGGGAGCAAGCACGGCCTTGATATAATCTGGCCCGCCGATGGCGCTGGCAGGGAACACTTTCACCAGGTCTGCGCCTGCTTCCCAAACGGTCATTATTTCTGTGAGGGTCATGGCCCCGGCCACGATGGGCTTGCCATAGCGTTTGCACATTGCGATTGTGGCGAGGTTTACCGACGGGGTGACAATGAACTGCGCGCCAGCCAGGATCGCCGCCCGCGCCGTTTCCGGGTCGAGGACAGTGCCCGCGCCGAGCAGCACCTCGTCACCGAAATGAGCGGATGCTTCTTTCACCATGTCGAGCGCGCCCGGCGTGGAAAAAGTGAACTCAATGGCTGAAATGCCGCCAGCCTTGAGCGCTTCTGCCACCTTGACCAGTTGCTCCCCGCTATCAAGCCGGACGATGGCGACGATTTTTTCCTCAAGCAGGCTTGTCAGAATCTCAAAATGGGATTTCATCGGTTTTGCCTCCTGTTATTTTGATAAATGATAGTGATTCGTTCATCCATAAAATCCTTGTTCATCTGCGCCTCTCTGCGGTTGATTTCAGATTTATATCAGACTCCACTGCAAAAACGACCGGATGATATTCATCCGATTTGCACCCTCCTCAAAAGTCGGGTTTCTTAATATAATCAGGCTATTCCATTTTGCGAGGTCTGATCATGTTCAAGGAAAACCGCCGCCACTTGCAGCCAGCGCTCATCAGCAACGTCAACGATTTGCCGGAAAAGCAGCGAGTGTTATTGGAAGCGTCCTGGTCGGGTGTCTTCTTTCGGGAATTTTACTGTCGGGTGGACGAGCAGCCTTTTGCGGCGATCAGTCCGCGCCCGCCGAGGCGTTCCCAGGAGCCTGGGACCGGCTCTAGCTTCAGCGTCCGGGACCGCACATTGACGCGCCAAATCTGGGAGATATAGGGTTTCACATCAGCCATAAAATCCTCCATCTGCTTTCGTTGGGGCTAATCCCGGCATATTGTATACCGTCGTTCTCTACCGTATGGATCAGTTTGCTCCTGTTTCATCCTGGTCAAAGATCACAACGCGGTTGCGCCCGCTTTGTTTCGCCTTATACAACGCTTCGTCTGCGCGCTGGATGACGCGGTCAACACTCTCATCCGGTGGCTCGAGCCGCGTCTCGGCGATGCCGATGCTAATCGTGACGAAGAACGGATCCATGCCAGTCTCCACGCGTATGGCCGCGACGCTCGCGCGGATGCGCTCCGCGATGGGAAGCGCCTGTTGCGCGCTGGCATGGGGCAGCATGACAATGAATTCGTCTCCGCCGTAGCGCGCCACTGCATCGGACGCGCGCATCTGCGCAACGGCAGCCTGGGCGATCTGCACCAACACTTTGTCGCCGGCCGCGTGTCCGAGGGTATCGTTGACCTGTTTGAAGTCATCCACGTCGAACATGAGAAAGGTGAGTGGCCTCTGATAACGTACGGAGGCGCTAAATTCACGGGCGGCGAGTCCAAAAAAGTAACGGCGGTTGTGCAGGCCGGTCAAGTAGTCAATGCATGCCAGCTGTTTTTCGCGCTCCAGCGACTGCTGGAGTTCGAGGTTGACGGTTTCGAGCTCGTCTTTGGTGCGGCGCAATTCCTCTTCCGCCTGCTTGCGCTCGGTGATGTCCACGAACATGGCTCGGGTCCCGGATACGCGCCCCATGGCATCAACCTCGGGTACTGCGCGCACCATGGTGGGTACGATGCGCCCATCGCGGGTCAGGAGTTCACGTTCTTCAGTCACAAATTCACCTGCCAGAGCGCGCCGGTAGCCGCCACCTTCGAGCAATTGGGCGCGGGAGGCCGGCGAGTAGAAGTCGGCCACCGGTCGCCCCAGCAGCTCATCACGGCTGAATCCTAAGGTACGCGAGAATAGTTCGTTGCAGTCCGCGATCACAGGACTACCCTCGACGTTGCGGGTGATGACGTACATTGCCGGCGCATCCTCGAACAAACCGCGATAGCGTTGCTCGGCGCGCTGCAGCGCCTCTTCCGCCTGCTTGCGCGCGGTGATGTTGTGCGATACCAAGACAACGGTGGTTTCCGAAAGCGGCGAGAAGCTGGCAGATCGCCATATTTTCTTGTCGCCAATCTGCAAGTTATATTCGCCAGTGACAACCTGACCGCTCTGGATGGCCTCGCGGACCTTGGAGACGATGTAATCAGCCTGTTCTTTCGGCAGGATTTCATGCAAGGTCTTGCCCAGCATTTCCTCCGCCGGGCGGTAGAGGCTTTCAGGGCCGGTGGGGGCGATCTTGACATAGCGCCCGTCAACATCATAGATGATGACCACATCTGTCATACCGGCGAACAGGGCGCGCAGTTCGGCTTCGGAGGCGGCCAGTTTTTCTTCCGCCCGCTTGCGCTCGGTGATGTCACGGAATGACCAAACCCTGCCTCGTAGTTCTGTCTCATGCATCAGTGGACGCGATAGCCGCTCAAATATCCTTCCATCTTTGAAATATAGTGTATCGAAACTTTCTTCGGCCGGGTGATACAGTTCCTGGACTTTTTGTAGAAAACCCTGCGGATCGGATAATTGATCGAGGACATATTGAAGAAGTCGAGTGTCATCCTTCAGAGCCATTATCTCCTGCGGAATCATCCACATCTCGATGAAGCGTTCATTGGCGAAAAGCACCTCGTTTTCTCGACTGACCGCTAAAATACCATCTGAAGTAGATCGCAGAATCCCTTGGAATAAGCTGTCCTCAGATTCGCGCAGCACCTCCGGTCCGCCTGCCGGGGCGCCAATGCCGACGATGGGGAAAGGGTGGCTCGCTTTGCGCGCCGCTTTCGCTGGCGGGAAGGGCGTTTTTTTTGGCATAGGGTTGGCTGTTCCCGGCCTTCGGCGGGTGGGTTTCGTTTGCTTGTTCATGCTTGGTTCCTCCGGCTTTTTTTACGCATGGAGTTTTTATTCGTTCAATAGATGACTGCACTGCAAAAACCTTGAATTCTCACCGCGGAGACACTGAGTCACGGAGTCTTTCTCCATTTTTATCTCGGTGTCTCCGTGTCTCAGTGGTTTGATTTTGACCTTTTTGCAGTAGACTCA
>JBDRTP010000458.1:0-2311 GCA_043823965.1 Chloroflexota bacterium | reverse complement strand
AGACATCATTGCCATGCGAAACATTCTCGTCCATCACTACTTTGGGATTGACACAGAGGCAGTCTGGTCGGTGGTGGAACGCGATATCCCTGAATTGAAACTCAACATACAAACGATTCTGGGCGAACTTGGCGCAAAGTGAGCATCGTTCAGTTAGTCGTTGAGCCACCGAATCTAAAACCCCTTTGGCATATCAGCATACACCCCTCGCAACTCTTCCGGCAGGTTACGCGCCAGCGCAAACATCACCCGATCGGTCAACGCCAGGGGTAGTTCATCCGGGGTTGGCCAGACCGGTTCACCGATCTTTACCCGCACGCGAGTACGATGCGGAAATGTTTTGAAAAGATGTTGGCAACCATCCACCGCCACCGGCAGGATTGGGCAATTGACTGATAGCGCAAGCCGCGCCGCACCTGTTTTTGCAACTTTCAGACCGAGCCCCTGGCTGCGCTTCCCTTCCGGGAACATGCCCAGCACCTGTCTGTGGCGCAGCAGTTTCCCGGCATGGCGGATGGCCCATTCGTCGCGTTCGCCGCGGTAGACCGGAAATCCGCCCAGATTCCGAAAGAACTGGTGTATCAGTGGGTTCTTGAACAACTCGGCCTTCCCCATGAAAAAAAGTGGGCGCGGCAGAGCCAATTGCAGCGGGAACGCATCGAAATTCGACACGTGGTTGGAGGCGATAATCACCGCGCCGTCAGGAGGCAAGTTCGCCTGCCCTTCAACCTCCATCTCCATGATAAAGCGGAAAAGAAAGCGGACCATTGCCAGTACGAATTTGCGTAATCTGGTCTCTTGCAGCGGGTAATGCAGTTTGTCACGGGCGTCGAGCAGCACGGCTTCAGGAATAGTCAATTCGGTCATCACTATTTTGCTCCATTTCGGATTATACTTTATATGTCATTGAGGGTGCCCGTCAGCATGTTTGTCTCCTCTCACATCCAAAGCTGGTTTGGCGACCGGTTCAACCCCGGACTTCTATCCCACCCCAACCGGCCACATCCGCTGTTCAAAGCGTTCGTCCGTGCAGAGACGGAACGGGCAAGCCCGAAGGGTTGAAAAGCGAGGAAATTGCGTTATACTTACTTGCAGAGGATGATACCTTGAGAATAACTGGCTTTATCTGGCTCGAAGAGATCCCGGACAATTTTGCCTCGCTCGAACAATTTTGGGGGTTTTGGGATTCCCATAGCAGCGCTGATTATGAAGACTTGATGGAGCCGGTCGAGGTCGAGATTGATTTGACCTCAAGCAAAGTCTATTTAGCACTTGCGAGGGATTTGCTTTCAAAAGCGCGAACCCAGGCACGCAAGCAGGGGGTGTCTACCGAAACATTGATCAACCTCTGGCTACAGGAGAAATTGACAACTCTGGCCTGAGCTTTGAATTCCTGATGACGAGGTTCGAAATGGACACCACAATCGAAAATATTTCTGCACTCGAAATCCTTGATTCACGCGGCAACCCGACCGTAGAAGTCGAGGTGACGCTGGCCGACGGCTCGTGGGGCCGCGCCGCGGTCCCCTCCGGCGCTTCGACCGGCACGCACGAAGCCCTCGAACTGCGCGACGGCGACAAGAAACGCTACAACGGCAAAGGTGTGCTGAAAGCGGTCGCCGCCGTCAACGAGGTGCTTGCCGAGGAACTCTTCGGCTGGGACACGACCGACCAGAAGGCCATTGACGCCGAAATGATCGCCCTGGACGGCACGCCCAACAAATCCAAATTCGGCGCAAACGCCATCCTGGGCGTCTCGCTGGCGGTCGCCAAAGCCGCAGCCAGCTCGCTCGGCTTGCCGCTCTACCGCTACATCGGCGGCGTGTATGCCCACGTGCTGCCCGTCCCGATGCTGAACATCCTCAACGGCGGTGCACACACCGCCTGGCAATCCACCGACGCGCAGGAATTCATGGTCATGCCTCTCGGCGCAGCCTCTTTTGCCGAGGGCTTGCGCTGGGGCGCGGAAATATACCACGCGCTCAAGTCTGTGCTGAAAGAAAAGGGCTACGCCACCCTGGTCGGCGACGAGGGCGGTTATGCACCGGCGCTCAAAGCAAATTCTGAAGCCGTAGAAGTCATCCTGGAGGCCATCGAAAAGGCTGGCTATAAAGCCGGTCTCGGTGCGGACGTGGCTATCGCCCTCGATCCGGCCGCCTCCGAGCTTTACGATGAAGAGACGAAAACATACAATCTGCGCAAAGAAGGCAAGAAGTTGACCGGCGCGCAGATGGTCGAATTCTGGGCCAAATGGGTCAAGGATTATCCAATCGTCTCCATCGAAGACGGCCTTGCGCAGGACGACTGGGAA
>JBDRTP010000457.1:0-8089 GCA_043823965.1 Chloroflexota bacterium | reverse complement strand
AGATCGCCAGTTGCGCCAGCGAGAAGGTCAAGCCCGATTCCAGGTAGCCCAAATCGTGAATCAGGTTCGCTCCAGCCAGAGTCTCCACCAGCAGGGTCATTACTGCCTCCGCGCCGGCTTGCGTGTCGACCAGTTTCGATTCGCTGGCGCCAGCATAGCCGAAGGCGGGCAGGTTGTAGTAGTGGGCTAGTGCCATCGCCATTCCCCGAGGATCGGGCGCGCAATACGGCCCGACCATCGTTCGCATGTCCAGGGCCTCGCCGCCCCAGCCGGCCATTATAAACGGCGCTCCTTCTCGCTTGAGTTGCGAAAGGACAAGTCCCGTAAGGACGCCCGCGTTAACCATAGCCATGTTCCCGGCCAGCGTGACCGGTCCGGTCATGCCACCGGAGACGACTGGGACGTAAATCGCTGGTAAGCCCTTGTCAGCCAGATAGAGCAACTTCTGTAGCGCTTCGGCGTTGTGCTTCAACCCTGTGGTAACGTTGATGTAGCAAGCCACCAGGGGATTTTGCCGCAGTGCTTCAGGTCCGCCGACGACCGCCTCAGCCATCTCGACAGCGTCCACGCAGCCCTCGAAGTCGTAAGTCACGAAGACGATCGGCTTGGTCGTGCTAGATAGCATCACCTCCATCTGATAGCGTTCTGCGATGGCCTGGTTAACATCGCCAGGCAGAAACAATGACATGACGAAGTCAATGTGAGGCAAAGCATCGCATACGGTGATGCCTTCGACGACGTCTTGGAGCATGGGTTGGCGGCGCGCTCCTGTTCGATGATCCATAATGTGGAGGCAATCGGAGCCGGGACCGTAGAAGGTGCGGTGATCTTCCAGGAAGATCACCCGCTCCCCATGGCGGTTACAGAGGACGACCCGCCTGGGCACGGTGTTGAATGCTTTCTCGACCAGGCCGGCGGGGATGCGCACCCGGTTGCCTTCGGCGACGAAAGCCCCTGCTTTTCGCAGCATCTCCACCGCTTCGGGTTCGAAGAGCCGGACCCCGGTCCGTTCCAAGATTTCGAGGCTGGCGTTGTGCAGTTTTTCGCATTGCTGCGGAGAGAGTTTTCCAAAGTGCGCGCTCCCGAAACTGGTGTCATTGGCACGAATATTGTTCTTTGATGCTTTCATTGATCCTCTCTTCTCTGTCTGTTGATCTGTTTGTTACGCCAAAGATGAACATCCCATGCAGTGGTGCTATGACGTCTCGCGCCACCAACTCTTTTCCAATGCATCTAACTCAGCCACGAGTTCCTGACCCAGTGGCTTTGGCTTGTGCTCTTCCAAGATCTGGCGCACGCGTTGATTGGCCTTGTCTCCCAGAGACAATCCCCCCGCAGTCATCCACCGCTCATAGTTGTCACGATTCGCCAACCTGGGAAACCAGTTCTTACGGAAATGGTGCAACGTGTGCGCCTCGGCCAAGTAGCTTCCGCCAGGTCCAACCTGTGCCATCACATCCAGGGCCAACGTCTCCGGTGTGATCTCGATCCCTTTCATAATGCAGTTCACCATGCTAATGAACTCGTCGCTGGCAACGATTAACTCGAGCGAAGCGGAGTTAGCCGCCTCGGTGAAACCCACATCGTGTACCAAGTTCGCGCCGCTCAGGGCTGCCATCAGGCACGAGATGGACGATTCCGCCGCAGCTTGTTGATCGAATTCCACGGCATCCGTGCATCCCGCCGTGCTGAACATCGGCAAATGCAGGTATTGTGCCATTTCGGTCAACGCGGCCGTCCACAGGCTTAACTCCGGTGCTCCGTAGGAAACCAGCATGCTCTTCATGTCCATGATGGTCGGCACACCGCCAAAGATGAACGGCGCCCCGCGCCGTTTCAACTGTGCGATCACCAGTCCACTCAGCGACTCGGCCATACAGGCCACTAGATTGCCGGCCGCCGTCACCGGAGCCGAACTCCCGGCTACAGTCATCGATGTGTAGACCACCGGAATACCGTGCTCGACACAGAAGAGAAGCTTGGCGACTCCTTCGTTTGTATGCATGAGCGGCGAGAAGGGCTCTGCATAGTGCACATAGTATGGCCGCCGGGCCAGCGCCTCCCAGCCGCCCGCCACCATCGCCGCCATCTCAGCGATGGCCTTCAGGCTGGTGAAGTCCCCCGTGCCGTGCATCAGAGGCTTGGTGCAGTTCTTGACCGTCTCCTTGTGGCCAATACGAATTGCGATGTTGCCGGGAACATCGCTATAGATCGACGAGAACGAAACCAAGTCTATATTCGGCAGCGCATCACAAAGCACGGCCCCCAACCGGGCGTCTTCCCGCAAAGACAGGCGGCGGGTGCGGTTGAACGGGTCGAAAAAGTATGTCGAGTCCACCTGGCTGCTAAAGTAGACCCGCCCACTCTCCAACAACGCGGCTGGCTCGCCATCCCGACTATAGATGGCAATGCTCCGAGGCGCGCTGGCCAGTGCATCTTCCACCAGGTATGAAGGGATTTGGACGCGCCGTTGCGGGCCGACACGCGCGCCTGCTCCGCTGAGCAATTCCAGTCCCTCGTCGTTGTCCACCCTTACCCCTGTGCCTTCCAGCACCCCCAATACACTCAGAAACAGTGTCTCTTTCTGGTCTTCGGTCAGTATTTGTAGTCGAGGTGTGATCAGCGTTGTAGAACCAGCTTTCATCATTGGAAATCTCCTCATTCCATTGTTTCAGAATCGGTCAGGAAGAAGCCGTGTGGAAAGGGATCCTCAGGATCAAGGACAAACTGGTGCAGACCGGTCAAGTGGGCTCTCCCCGCCACCCGTGGAAGGATGGCCGTATGTTCGCCGACGTGCGTTTCACCCATGATTTGGCCCATAAAACGGGTGCCGATGATGCTCTCGCTGACGAACGACTCGCCCAACTTAAATTCTCCCCTTGCGTGCAGCACGGCCATCCTGGCGCAGGTGCCAGTCCCACAGGGAGAGCGGTCTATAGTCCGGTTGCCAAGAATTACGGTGTTGCGCGCGTGCAGAGCGCCATCCGCCTGGCGCTCTGCTGGACCATAAAACTCCACACAATCGATGAGATTCGTGAAAGGCAGCTCCGGGTGTCGCACCGAAAGCTGGGATTTTGCCGCGTCGCGAATACGGATGCCCAAGTTGATCAAGGCTTCTGCATTTGCGGGGACAAGCTCCAGCGCGGTTCGTTGGGCCTCGACCAGCGCGAAAAAACCACCACTGAAGACAATATCCGCCATCACGTCACCCAGGCCCGGGACCGCGAGGCGAGCGTCAAGTTGATAAGCGAAAACCGGCGTGTTATCGAATGAAACCTCACGCACGCGGCCCCCCTCAATGTGTATCCGAGTGTGGACCAAGCCTACGGGAGTATCGAATGTCACAGTTGTCTCCGGTTCGATAGCCTCAACCATGCCGGTTTCCACCAGGGTCGTAGCAGCGCCTATGACCGCGTGACCACACATCGTGGTGTAGTGCTGGGTGTTCATGAAGATCAAGCCGAAGTCAGCCTGCGGGTCAGTGGGGGTTGTTAGGAGTGCGCCGTACATGTCGTGGCGGCCTCGTGGTTCGAGGAGCAGTAAGCGGCGCAGGCCATCCAATTTGTTGCGCGCATACGCCATTTTCTCCACCATCGTCACGCCCGGTAGGGATGGCAGGCCACCGACCACTAGGCGGGTCGGTTCGCCGGCGGTGTGTGAATCTACAGTTGAAATGATGCGGGTGAATTGAACCATCTTTTTCCTCTATTCCTACACTTCGTGCAGCGCCTCGAGCGGGATGTGGCAAGAGATATGATGTCCGTCGCCGGCATCCTGACAGGGCGGCTCGTCCGTCTCGCAGATGGCGCCCAGTTTGCGCGGGCAGCGGGTATTGAAGCGGCAACCGCTGGGCGGGTGGATGGGGCTGGGGACCTCTCCCTCCAGGATGATCTTCTTGGTCTCCTGGCCAGGTTTTACGGAAGGGATCGCCGAAAACAGGGCTTGACTATATGGATGCAAAGGGCGATCTGAAATATCCTGAGCCCTGCCCATCTCCACGATCTTCCCCAAATACATTATGGCAATGCTGTCGCTTATATACTTTACCATATGAAGGTCGTGCGAGATCCACATGTAGGTCAACTTGAATTCATCCTGCAAATCCTGCATTAAATCGAGAATTGCAGCCGAGATAGAGACATCCAGGCCGGATGTGAGCTCATCAGCAACGATGAATTGCGGGCGGAGTACCAGCGCTCTGGCTATTCCAATCCGTCTGGCCTGTCCCCCACTAAATTCGTGGGGGTATTTATCAGCATCTTCGCGAGACAACCTCACCGTTTCGAGCAACCGCGTTACCTCATCCTGAATCTCATCTTCGTACTTTTTCATACCATGGATCCTAAGTGGTTCCGCAATGATCTCCCCGGCTGTCATGCGCGGATTAAGGGAGGAACGTGGATCTTGCAATACTATCTGCGCCTTGCGCCTAAACTTCTGCATTTCTCTTTTACTAAACCCCATCAAGTTCTGACCTTCGAAGAGAATTTTGCCCTCAGTTGGCCCAACCAAACGCAGGATACTCCTGCCAACGGTGCTCTTTCCACAACCGGTCTCCCCTACCAGGCTGAAGTTCTTCCCTTCCTCAATGGAAAAGCTCACATCGTCCACCGCATGTACAATCCTCAGACCCTTGCCAAACACCTTGGATAGTATCCCTCTCCCCTTGTAAAAATAGGTCTTCAACCCCTGCACTTGTACCAAAGGAACTCTATCCCTCTTCTTTTTCATATTTTTTCATATCCGAAACAGGCAACTGAATGTCCTGAGGCTATCTCCAACAGCTTCGGTGGCTTTTCCTTGCAGATCTCCCTTACATATGGACATCTCGGATGAAATTTACATCCATTGGGTCGTTCGGTAAGATCTGGTACACGCCCTGGAATTGTACCGAGCCGCTTGCCCCTGGCCTCAGCTCCGGGGAGGCATCGCAGCAGAGCCTCTGTATAAGGATGCGAGGGGTCTTCGAATAATAGTGTGGTGTCAGCAGACTCCACGATATTACCAGCATACATGACAGCGACTCGATCACTTATCTCGGAGACCACTCCCAGATCGTGAGAAATATATAGGACTGAAGCCCCAGATCTCTTTACCAGGCTCTTTAACAACACAAGGATCTGTGCCTCGATAGTAACATCCAACGCGGTCGTTGGCTCATCAGCGATCAAGAGGGAGGGATTACAGCTGAACGCCATTGCGACCATGACCCTTTGGATCATTCCACCACTAAATTGAAATGGGTAATCGGTCAGTCTTTCCGCGGGATCTGCAATTCCTACCTCCTCCAGCATTTTGGCAGCTTCATTCAGGAGCTGATTTCCCTTCCCATGAGGGCTCAATCGCCGATTTTTGTGAAAACGCAACACATCTTCTATCTGAGTCCGAATCGTGAAGACAGGATTCAATGCGTGCATTGGATCCTGGATGATCATTGCAATCTCTCTCCCTCTTATCTCCCTGTTCATTATTCTCTCAGGTAGATCGAGTAGATTCCTTCCTTTAAGAAGGATCTCACCTTGCACTATCTTCCCAAACCGCGGCAGAAGGTTCATGATAGAGAGTCCCAAGGTGGTTTTGCCGCAACCGCTCTCCCCAACCAGGCCCAATACCTCCCCTTCCCTTATATCAAGGCTCACATTATCGAGAGCGCGACCGATCCCCTTGCGCGTCGAATACTCGACGGTCAAGTCGGTCACTCTTAACAGTCTTTCATTCATCTGCTTCACGCTCCCTGGGGTTGAGAGCGACCCGCAGTGTTTCAGCGAACAGGGAGCACCCTAACATCGTAGTTGTTAGGACGATCGCGGGCCAGATGATCATCAAAGGAGCGGTCTCTATGTATGTGTATCCTTGTCTCAGCATAATACCCCATGAGGACGTCGGTGGCTGCAAGCCCAATCCCAAAAATGAGAGAGCCGATTCCCACATGATCATGACTGCCAGATCCATACCAGCCAGCACAATAATCGGTGACAGAATGTTAGGAGTGATGTGACTGAGGAGAATCCGGCCGGTGGTAGCACCAAGAGATCTTGCTGCTATAATACACTCCTCTTCCTTAACAGAAAGTGTTTGGGCTCTTGCCACCCTTCCGTATGCAGGAAAGGACGTAAATGCCAAGATAAGGATAATGTTAAGAAGAGATGGTCCGAAGATAGCCGCCAGGACCAGGATCACGATAACCGATGGGAATGACCTTATTACATCGAATATCAGAATCACTATATAATCAACCGCTCCGCCATTATAAGCGGCAATAGCTCCCAGGGGGACTCCGACAAGTACAGCAATCCCTACGGAGCATATCGATACAACTGCAGCGACTCTAGCTCCGTAGATGAGCCTGGATAAGATATCCCTGCCAACATAATCCGTTCCCAACAGATGCTCTGGGGACGGTCCTGCAAAGCGATTCGCTATATTTTGTTCATTTGGATCAAACGGCGCAATCCAAGGAGAGAACAGGGCGCACATTAATATTATTGCAATTATGGAGGCCCCGATTAACCCCCGAGGCTCTCGCCTGATCACCCGGATTATTTGGGCAATTTTTTTGATCTGCAGGTGAGATTTCATCTTGTAACTATCCCATCTGCGCGAGAGTTCAAAAGAGACCTTTTCCGGAGTCATTTCTATTCAGCTTTCTCTTATTCGTACCGTATCCGCGGATCAAAGTAAGCATAAGAAAGATCCGCGGCTAGATTCGCCAGGATGAATAGAAGCGCTGCGATAAGGACCCCTCCCTGTACCACAGGCAAATCCCGGGCAGCGACCGCATCTGTAATTACCTTCCCGATTCCCGGTCGATTGAAGATCATCTCCACAAAGACAGCGCCCCCCAGCAGCTTACCCACTCCTAAACCGATAGTCGCAACAACGGGAATGATCGCATTCTTCAGAGCATATTTATAAGCGATATATCTCATAGGCGCGCCGAACGATCTTAATACCTTAATATAGTCCATATCAAGTACCTCAAGTGTAGTGTCTCTTACTAGCCTGGCGATGTAACCCAACCAGCCCAATGTAAGTGCAATAATCGGCAGGATCAAATGATGTATCTGATCTCCAATGTTACCTGCTTCTCCTCCTCCTAAGACCGGAAATAAGCGTAGACGTACCGCAAAAATCAGCAACAACAGACAAGCTACAACAAAATCCGGTACTGAAACTGCAATGAGCGAGAGTACAGTAACCAAATGATCAATTATGGTTTTCCCATAGATCGCAGCCAGAACTCCCAAGATTATCCCGAAAAAGGCCGCTAATCCCATGCTGGAAAGAGTTAATACTATGGTGTAGGGTAAGGCTGACATTAATAGTGAAGAAACTGAGTGTCTGGACCAAACGGATTCACCCAGGTCCCCATGCAAAATACCCCAAATGTAGTGTCCCAGCCGAACATATACAGGTTGATCAAGGCCCAAACTTTTGTTCAAAGTTTCGACCATGGCAGGCGTAGCTCTGGGTCCAAGCATTATTGATGCCGGATCACCGGGGAGAAGGTAGATCAGACTGAATAAGAAGAGTAGTACACATAATAGCGTTGGAATTATCCCGAGAATGCGTTTGACGAAATACTTTAACACGATATGCCTACTTGAACATAATTATAGTATTACTCGGCATCATTTGCGCGATCCGCGCAATTCGTAGGTCGGATTGCCAATCCGACTTACTTCGGTTGCGGCTGGAGGCCGCGCTATGTATGAGTCCCATGATATTGGACAAGGTTTGCCGGTTAAATTGGGGAGGCGCCCCACTTTTACAAATTTACAGGAAGGAGACGTCAGGCCAAGTTTTGACTATTCCAAGTTACCTGGCTGGCGTCTCCTTCCATCCACGCCTCACTCCTTGCTTACTTATCTAATTGACTCAGTTGCCGGCTAGTTCCATCTGCCAAGGAGCCAGTCGACCATTTGGAAGAGTTCTCCTGGCATAACAGATTTCTGCATTGCAACAGCCTCGACATCATAAGTAAGCCAAATCGCCCACACATCCTTGTCGATTATTTTCTGCATCTCGACATATAGGTCCGCCCGCTTTTGGGGATCCATTTCTGCGTCTGCCTGCTTCCAGAGTGCGT
>JBDRTP010000456.1:0-11304 GCA_043823965.1 Chloroflexota bacterium | reverse complement strand
GCAAAGCGACGGTAATAGTCCAGGCCCAGTTCGAAGCGTTCGATGTTCAACAAAGCACCGGCGACACCCGCGTTGGATTCCAGTGAAAGCGGCAGGCGCCCGATAAAATTGGCCTGGCTATCAGAAAGTTCATCCGAAGTGACCCCCTTCTCGATGAAACGGGCGATCTCGCCGCGGATCAAGTCAGCCGCCTTTTCGAGGTTGCCGGGGTTGACCCCCGCGCTGATCTCCCATGAGCCAGGGCCGATGCCGGCGTGGAGTGAGGAATAAGCGTAGTATGCCAGACCGGATTTCTCGCGCACCACATCCCCGATACGCCCCATCATACCGAACTGGCCGAGCACAGAGTTGCCCAGCGAGGCGGGGAGATATTCAGGGTCTCGGCGTGCCGGGCCGGAGGCCCCGATGACGAGGTCGGACTGGGATTTTCCAGCGATGGTCACGCGACGGGTGAGGGTCTCTTTCAGGGGCGTCAGGGGCGGTAGAGGCGGAGAATCTGGCTGCCCGGCATTGTTCCAATCACCCAGCACGCGCTGCACCTGTTCCATGGCTCCCTGCGGCTCGACCGCGCCGACGATGGCAATGACCATGCCGCGCGGCCCGTAATACTGGCGATGGAAATCTACCAGGTCCTGGCGACGGATGGCCTGGATCGTCTCCGGGAAGCCGTCTTCCGGGCGGCCGTAGGGGTGACCGGCGAAGAGGATCTGGTCGAAGGTCAGGGCGGCCATGTCGGCTGTATCCTGGGCGCGGATGGCCAGGCCGGTCAGCAATTGGGCGCGCAGTTTCTCGACCTGCTCAGATGGGAAGACCGGCTGGCGGACCGCCTCGGACAGGATGCCGAGTAGAAGGGGCAGGTCTTCGGCCAGGGAGCGGCCGCTGAAGCCGGCTGTGTGCGATCCGGCGCTGAAAGACAGGCTCGCGCCGCAGGATTCAAGCGCATCGTAGATTTGCTGGAAGTCCCGCAGCGTGCTGCCGCGCATCAGCGCCGAGGCGGTAAAATCAGCCAACCCGAGTTTCTCGTTCGTGTCAAAGAGGCTGCCAGATTGGATGTAGCCGCTGATCACGACCGACGGGCTGTTGAAGTTGGCCCGGGTGAGGAGGAGGATGCCGTTCGGGAGCTGCGCACGATGGATATCATCGCGGCCGGGCAAAGCGGATGTTAATCGAGGCGTGGCGTAATGCGTAAAACGTAATCCGTAATTACGTTTTACGTTTTGCGTCTTACTCATGCCCCACCTCCGCTCCGGTCGGGATGTAGGTTCCAACGACCCGGTTCTGCGGCCGAAGGAACTTTTGCGCGGCGCGCTGTACGTCGGCGGGCGTGATGGTAGCCAGTTTATCGAGATAGTCGAGGAACCAATCGTAAGTGGCGAACATCTCGGCATGACCCAGCCAGAAAGCCTGATTGGTGATGTTCTCGCTGCCGTAGGCGAACATGGCGCGCGCCTGTTTGATGGCGCGGGCGACCTCGGCTGCCGGGACGATCTCATCCTGAACGCGTTTGATCTCGTCATCGAAAGCCAATAAGACTTCCTCGGCTTTCCTCTTCGGGTGTACCCCCGAACTACGGGGGTGGACGGTGATTATGACGGTGTACAAGAACGGGTCAATGGTTGTGGCGGCGCTGCCGCCGATGGCTACGGCCAGTTCCTTCTCTACCAGGGCGCGGTAGAGGCGCGAGGTCTTGTTGGAGACGCCCCCACCACCAAACATGTTCAGGCTGCTTGGGCCGGTCAGAAGACTATCCAGGACGGTTAGCGGGAAGAAATCCGGGTCGCAGCCGGATGGGGCGTGGTAGCAAACCTCGATGTAGGTTGTCTTGCCAGGCCCTTCGATAGAAAGACGGTGTTCGCCGTGCTGCGGCGGCTCGGGGCGATCCAGGCGGGGGGGTGTTGCTCCAGCCGGGATCGGTTCAAAAAGCTCGCGGATACGTTTGAGCATCGTCTCGGTTTCGAAATCGCCGGCCAGAGCCACGACCGCGTTGTTGGGCAGGTAGTAGCTGCGGTAATGCTGGTAGAGATCATCGCGGCTTATCGTCTTCAGGTCGGCCAGGTCTCCGATGATTTCATGGTGATAAGGATGGACGCGAAAGGCAGCCGCCTGTACGGCTTCACCGAGCAGGAAGAGCGGTTCATTCTGGCTGCCTTCGCGTTCGGAGATGATCACAGTCCGTTCGGAGGCCACTTCCTCAGGGTCGAAGGCGCTGTTGACCATCCGGTCGGCCTCCAGGCGCAATGCCAGATCAATCTTACCGAGTAGGTGCTGCGCATCACCCGGCATGGTCTCGAAATATGTCGTCCAGTCCATGAAGGTGAAGGCATTCCAAACACCCCCCTCGCGGGAGATGGCTTTATCCAATATGGAAGCTGGGAACTGGGGCGTCCCCTTGAACTGCATGTGTTCGACCCAATGGGATATTCCGGTGCGACCGGAGGCTTCATCCCTGGAGCCGGCGCGGTACCAGACCCAACTGCTGGTGATGGGCGCGGTGTGGATCTCTTTCAAAAGAACTTGTAAACCGTTGGCAAGCGTGGTTCGTTGGACAGGATCGGGCATGAAACCTCCAAAGGCGGCTATTGTATCAGATTAAAATATAGCATAGAGTGGCAAAATACGCACCGACTTGACTCATATCGATTCAAGTAGTCTTAATGCGATTTTGTACTTGCCTGACGGATTTTATAAGACTATAATCTGTGCCGCATGAAAGGAAATAGTGTTATGGATGAGCCAAAATATATTGTGGCCGTGATCGGGGCAGGCCCCGCCGGCCTTTACGCTGCTCGAAAACTTGCAGAAAAAGGCGCGCGTGTGGCCTTGTTCAATCGGGATATAAAGCCGGGCGGATTGGCCGAATATGGCATTTATCCCGATAAAGTAAAGATGAAATCAGGCCTGCAAAATCAATTCCACCAGATTTTGGATTCGCCCTGGATAGATTATTTTGGCAATATCCCTGTGTGTTGCGGTGGAAATATCGTACTCGAGGATTTACTAGATTCTGGGTTTCAGGCTGTACTGGTTGCGACCGGGGCGCAGGGCACAAAATGGTTACGCTTGCCCGGCGAGAACCTGCCGGGCGTGTACCATGCCAAGAACATTGTCTTTCATTACAACCTGCTGCCCCCCTTCAGTCAAAAGAAGTACCTCATTGGACGCAAGGTGGCTTTGGTCGGCGGGGGGAACGTGATGATAGATATCGCCCGTTACCTCATCCGCGAGAAAAAGGTGGACGAGGTCATCGCGGTGATGCGGCGCGGTCCGGCCGAGGTGAAATTCGCTAAAAAAGAGCTGGAAGCCGTGGCCCGCAATCTGGACTTGAGCGCCCTGGATGCAGAGTTCCAGCGCGTAGCCGTGCACATGGAAAAGGTAAGACAAGATGTGGCGGCTGCCAAAGAGGGCTTACTTTCCTCTTTACCCAAGGCACCTGAACCAGTTTCGGACACGCGCCTGCGCTTTGAATTTCTGGCCTCACCGGTAAGAATTTTAGGTGACTGGCTCAATGGCATTAGCGCATTGAAAGTAGAAGACAATACATTGGCGATTTCCGATGGCAACTTCAAGGCAGTCGGCTTGGGCCTCACGCGCCAGATCGAGGCGGATACTGTCATTTTTGCGATTGGCGATAGTGTGGATAAGGATTTTTGTCTGCCGGTATACAACAACGGTTACGTTACGGTTTCTGAGCCTCGTTTTCCCGTTGACGGAGTTTCATACGAGGCCTTTGACCCGGATAGCGGAAAACCGCTGGAAAAAGTATTTCTGGCAGGTTGGGCGCGCCAGGCCAGCACCGGTCTGGTGGGCATAGCCCGTAAAGATGGTGAGAGCGCCGCACAGGCAATTCTTCAATTCCTGCAAGCTCAACCGGCGATGCGGGACGTGGAAAACGTCTTCGAGAAGTTCGCGCAGAGGCTGGAGGAGACGCATGTACATGTAGTCTCGAAGAATAGGCTGGCGCGGTTGGAAGAGGCCGAACGCGCCGAAAGCCAAAAACGTGGCGGAGAAGTATTCAAATTCTCCACGAACGAAGATATGTTCAAGGCAATGGGGTTTTGATAAGGTGGAATAATTGCGCCCCGACGGGGTGGCTAAAGATCCGGCTCACAACCTTGAAAGACTAAAGATGGGGTGTGTTATTGCCGAAGGCCTACTCGGTAATATTTCGGCCTCAGGTTGAGATATGTTCCCTCAGGCTATGTTCAACCGCGTACGCGGCGGCTTCGGCGCGGTTATTCACCCCAAGTTTGGAGAGAATGCTGCTGACGTAGTTGCGCACCGTGCCCTCCCCCAGGAAGAGATTTTTGGCGATCTCCCGGTTGGTCTTGCCTTCGGAGACCAGGAGCAGCACGTGCTTTTCCTGCTGGCTGAGCTGCGCGAAGGCAGAGGCCTCTTCCTCTCTCACTGCCCGGCGCACTTCCTGGAAGACGCGCTGCGTGACGGCCGGGTCGAGCAAGGCCTCGCCGCGGCCGACGGCCTCGATTGCCCGCACCAGATCCTCACCGCCGATCTGCTTCAAGACATAACCGGATGCCCCGGCGCGAATGGACGAAAATAACATTTCGTCCTCGGCATACGAGGTCAACATGATGACTTTCGTATCCGGAAAGCGGCGAGTGATCTCCTCGCAGGCTTCGATCCCGGAAGAACCGGGCAGGCGGATATCCATCACAACCACATCTGGCTGCGTGTTGCTGACCATTTCGAGGGCTTCACGGGCCGTGGAGGCTTCGGCGACCACGTCGAACTGCGGATGGCGTTCGAGCAGGGCTTTTAATCCCAGCCGGACTACTTCATGATCATCTACTAGAAGAATGCGTTGCTTGGTCATGCGGGTCTCTACCTCCGTACTGGAAGTATATTCGAGAGTGGGTTGTCTGGCAAGGACAAAAAAAGGCCATTGATGGCCGTTTTTCAACCGGTGAACGCCGTATAAAAATCTCGTCAGAAGATATGCCCTTTATTAGACTTTATCGGTAATAAAAACCTACTGCATCGAATGACACGAATTGACCGTAATTTTTCGCCTGCACTGGCAGCAGGCCAGGGAGAAATTCGCGAAATTCGATGCCGAAGGCCTACTCGGCAAAATAGCCTCCAACGGCCTAGTATGGTAGCCTACCGGCTACCATTACCGATAAAGTCTATTCTTCTTGTTCTCGGCGGAAATCTACGAAGCGGTATCCCACACCGCGTTCGGTCAGGATGTATTTCGGGTTGGCTGGGTCTTTCTCCAGCTTTTGGCGCAGGTAGTTAATGTACAGACGGACGTAGTGCGGCTCATCGCGATATTCGTAGCCCCAGACCTTCGCCAGCAACTGGTCGTGTGAGATCACCCACCCTGCGTTTTGCACCAGATGGAAGAGCAGGCGGTATTCCGTGGGGCGTAATTTGACGATCTTGCCTTCCAACCAGATTTCACGCCGGTCGAAATCCATCTTCAGACGTTCGTCTATCTGGATCAAACCGTGCATGCTGCCAGAGAGGCCCTCGCTGCGCCGCAGGACGGCCTTGACACGGCTGACCAGTTCGCGCGGGCTGAATGGCTTGGTGATGTAATCGTCCGCACCCAGTTCCAGGCCATGCACGCGGTCATCTTCCTCGCCTTTGGCGGTCAGCATGATGACCGGAACGTTGTTGATCTCGCGGATCATTTGAAGCACTTCGAAGCCATCCAGGTCTGGCATCATGACGTCCAATAGGATGAGATCGGGCGTGGCGTCCCGCAGACGCTGAAGGGCTTGTTTGCCGTTAAATGCCTCGCCGACGACAAAACCATCGTGTTCCAGGTTCAGACGGATGAAGCGCACCATGCGCTCCTCGTCGTCAACGACCAGGATCTTTCGCCGTTTTAGTGTTTCGTCATTCATGGTTGTCGAGCTTGTCGAGACATGGATTTATTCCCTTACAAAACCGATAACTTCCTCTTCCATCTGGCTGGGCAGGACTTCGATGAAAGAAATCTGGCTGACCGGCCAGATGAGGGTCACGACGCTGTTTTGCAGGTAGTGGACATCCTTTCCGTCCCGCCGTCGTGGACTATGGATTGTGATTAATGTGTCAGTGGGGCTGGGCAATTCGTCTACCTCGCCGACAATGGGGTCTTCGTTCGTAATGTGGACAATGATTGTTTGGGCCATATGCACCTTACCTTACTTATCGTCCTGGCTAAATAGAATTTGGATTTTCAACTTGCCCAGGTGGATGGTATCCCCATGCGTGAGAACATGCTCAACCTGTGGCGAGAGACGGTTCCCGTTCACGTATGTGCCGTTGGATGATCCCAGGTCCATAATCACGATCTTATTATGGTTGTCGAGCTTGTCGAGACATTTGACCCGTCTCAATATTGCGTGGAGGCGTGAAACGCCCTTATCGTAGGCTTTGTAGGGCGTCAGGTCAATGTCCGGCATGATCGGCTGGCCCTCAGAGACTCTTCCCAGGGAGAACTCCATCCGCTCTGCCAGGGGTAAGATTTGCCCGCTCTCAACGAGGTGCAACGTAATGCGCGCTGCCCCGGCATCCGCAGGGGGAGCAGGTTTTGAATTGGTTTTTTGTTTGCTATTCGAGCTGATTTTGGTCATGGGGTCTTTCTGCCGACCGAGTAGGCGTTGCCCTGAGTTTATCGAAGGGTGCTGCGCAAGGCCTGACGGCAAGTCGGAACTCATGGCAGCCACCAATTGTGCACCACACTGGCTGCAAAACAGTGCTCCAGAAAAGTCTTTGTGCTGGCAATTCGGGCAAATAATCATGCTGGACTTTCCTTCTTTCCAGGTAAAAGCAGGGCGCGGGTACCGTATTTGATTTGTTTCTCGCCCTCCTGGGTGAACTCGTTCTTACGTTGGATGTGTTCGGCTTCCAAAAGGGCGGTGCGCGCCAAACCTCGCTCACCTTGTTCAATCAGGTGAGTCGCCAGTCGCTGCAAACGTTGGGAGGCTTTGGTATACTCCCCGGCCGCGACCTCCAGGCGAGCTTGTTCCTGGAGTCGATAAAGGGTTAGATGAGAAAGCGCTCTCAGGATTTCTTCTGGAGGCGTTTGTAATCCGGGTGAATTGGCCACTGGTCGTACTAGATGGATCTGAATGGGAGGCAGGGGGTAGGGTTGCGTCGGGATTGAGGCATCTAGTTCCCCCTCGAGCAAGGAGACAATCTCGGTTTGGTCGCCGGGAGGTTGGAGCATGAACTCCATGAGGATTTTCAGGTCAATATCTTTCAAGATCGGGCCGAGGCGCAGCGGGCTTTCGACGTGCAGAAGCCCGGCCTCCGGTTGCAGCCGGAAGGCGTAGCGCAGGTCCACCCCCTCACTGAGCTTGAATTCCAGGGTGCTTTCTTTGGCGTAGACCTGCCACAGGTTGTTGAATTTCTCGAGCAGGATGTGCTGGATATCCTGTGGCCGCGAAACGTAAAGGCTGCTGCCACCCGTGAGGCTGGCGAGCTCATCCAAAAAATCATCGTTCCATTCATTCCCAATGCCCAGTCCACTGATGCCGATGCCGCCCTCGGCGGCTTTTTTTGCCAGCTCCAGGCACTGCTCTTCATCGCCGTAGGTGCGTCCGTCGGTAAGCAGGATGATGTGGTTGACCTGGGATTCTTTTAGACCTCGGAGCACCTCGTTATATCCGCTTTCTAATCCCTGGAAGATTTCAGTCCCGCCAGAGGTCTGGAGCATTTGGATTCGAGCTTCCAGCTTTTTCAGCTCGATATTTTCTGTGGCCGGGATGATGGTCTCGGCCCGGTCGCTAAAGGTCACGATCGAAAGAGTGTCTTCGGGACGCAAGCGCCGGAGCAACTGGATGGCGGTGGCTTTGACGACATCCATGCTCTTGCCCCGCATGGATGTCGAGCGGTCCAACACCAGACACAGGTTGAGCGGTGGTGCCGAAGGCCTACCGGCAGAGGGAGTACTTGCATCAACAGCGGCTGAATACTCGAGCAGGACGTAAACCAGTTGCGGCTCGCGTGTCCGTGTCACGTTTTGCCGGCTGTAGAATAATTTTTGCCGGATCAGACCGCCTTCGGCCGGCTCGGGCGGAAGTGAGGCGTCGTATTTGGCGCGCTTCTTGAGTTCCGCGAGTACCTTGTACGCCTCTTGGATCTCGAGGAAGAGTTCAGAATCCTGCGCGGAATTCATTTTATCTGGGTGAAGACGGCGAGCGGCCTTATAATATGCGCGCCGAATCTCTTCGGATGAGGCATCCCGTCGAAGGCCGAGAAGAGCATAGTAGTCCGATTTTTTGGGCATCCTAACCAAATAACTGAACCAAAACCGCGCTAATATTATCTGGCCCGCCGGCTGCGTTTGCCGCAGCAATCAGATTTTGGCACGCCGCTTGGAGATTGGGCGATTCGCCAACAATCTGGTAAATATCCTCTTCTGGCAAGACCCCCCACAGGCCATCGCTGCACAGCAGGATGTATCCGGGTTGCGGGAACGAAGCGGTGAAAATATCCGGTTCGAGCATCTCTCCCTGACCCAGCGCCCGGTACAGGATATTGCGCTGGGGATGGACGCTGGCCTCCTGCGCGGTTATCTGGCCGAGTTCTTCCAGACGCCTGACGAGCGAGTGGTCGCGGGTGAGAGCCTCAATCCGCTTATCGGGACGGAGGATGTAAGCGCGGCTGTCACCGATGTGGGCGAAGGTCACTTGCTTGCCGAGGACAAGGGCGGCTGTGAGTGTGGTACCGCCGCCCGGCGCGGCCTGCCGCACGGTGCGCTGCGTTTCGTCAAAAGCCATACGCATGAGTTTCTGGAGTGACTCGTCCATCGCTTCGGATGGGTTGAGGATGTATGGAAGGAGTTTCCGCAGGATAATCCCGGCTATTGTGCGCACGGCCAAAGTACTGGCAACCTCACCATGCTGGTGCCCACCCATCCCATCCGCAATGATATACAGGCCGAGCGGAACATTGTTGGTTTCACCCCCTATCGTAATAGAGAACGAAAACAGGCTATCTTCATTATGGTCGCGTTGTTTCCCAACCGAATACCCGCAACCGGCGTTCAATTGTTGGGGCTCATAATGTAAGCCCTTGGCCAGGGCAGCCTGGATTTGCTGATCCAGGAGTGGAGCAGTGCTCACGTTAGCCAATGAAAATTTCGACGCTTTTGAGCGTTTCTTACTTCTCCGCAGCATGTCCGGTATCTTCATTATGAAGTCTCCTTGAATTTCTCGACCCGCTCAAGCTAACAGAGCGTATACGAAGTGGTCCGCAGAACCCACATAGACGATGTCATTATAGACCAAAGGAGCGCTGGTGATGGATGCCTGGGTAGTATATTTCCAACGCAAACGGCCTGTACGGTATTCCAGGCAATAGAGATTACCATCTGCGGTACCGCAATAGAGTGAATCTTTGTAGACGACCGGCGATCCGCTGACCTGGTGTTCGGTGCGAAAACGCCAGACTTCCTTTGAAGTACGCGCCTCGATGGCATAAATAAAGCCATCCGCAGATCCGGTGAAAATCAGCCCCTCGGTCAGATAAGGCGAGACGATGGAGCCTTTCCCCATGCGGAAGCGCCAGATGACCCAGCCGGCGCGCGCATCCACTGCATAAAAGCTGCTATCCAGCGAGCCGAAATAGACGACGCCTTCTTCAACCCAGGGAGAGGAGGTGACGGCCAGTTTTGCCTTGAAGCGCCACTTCAGTTCACCCCCAAAATCTACGCAATAGAATTCTCCGCTCTCGCAGCCGGCAAATACGGCATCCTGGGTCACGAAGGGCGTGGAGCGGATCGGCGCTACAGTCTCGAAACGCCAGGAGGCCCGGCCGGTCATCACATTCACCGCATGAATGTGGGCGTCGTCTGAGCCGAAGAAGACGTGGCCTTCAGCGATGCGTGGCGAAGAACGCACAGGTGCCTCAGTATAATAGGTCCATAGCACTTTCCCGGAACGCGCGCTGACGACGTGCAGGCGATAGTCTTCCGAGCCGAAGTAAATATTATTTTCATAAGCAGCCGGACGTGTGACCACCCCGCCGTCAGTAGCGTATTTCCATTGGAATTCACCGCTCGCTGCATTCAAGGCATATAGATTATGGTCATAGCAGCCAACGTAGATTACCCCGTTGTAATGGACTGGTGTGCTGCGGATTTCATCTTCGCACTGGAAGGTCCAGAGAGGCTTAAGACCGCTGGACGGAATTGAGGCGGTCGTCCCAGCGATGCGGTTGAGCACGCCTGTCTTGCGCCCGGCGGTCACCAAGGCATCCTTCATGGCGTCTGCGCTCGGGTAGCGTTCTTCCGGGTTGTATTGGAGGGCAGTGTTGATGACGGCTTCCAGTTCCGCGGACACGACCGGGTTGATCTTCCGCACCGGTCGTTCAGAGAAGGAGAAAGGCGGTTCCAGTCGCGGGTCGCGGCGGGTGAGAGCATGGTGCAGCGTGGCGCCAAGGGCATAAATATCCGCCAGCGGCGTCGCCTCGCCGCGATATTGTTCGGGTGGAGAATATCCCTCCGTGCCGATCATCGTACCTTTTTGCCCCGCCTGGAAGGGTTTGGCGATGCCAAAGTCTACCAGCACGATGTGCTGGGACTGGTTGATCATCACGTTGGATGGCTTCATATCGCGGAAGATGATTGGATCGGGCTTGTGACTATGCAGGAAACTGAGCACGTCGCACAACTCGATTGCCCAAAGCAGCACTTGCTCCTCGAGCAGGTAACCCTCCGTTTCCTCGATGATCGCCTCGAGGTCTTTCCCGTTGATAAATTCCAGCACCAGGTACGAGCGCTCCCCCTGGGAGAAATAGTCATAAATTCTGGGAATAGAAGTATGGTTCAGGGTGGCCAGGATATTGGCCTCGCGCTCGAAGTTCTGGATGATGGTCTTGCGGATTAGCGGATCGGAAGCGCTGTTGATCATTTCTTTGACGGCAACCAACTTGACCACGTTCGGGAAGTGAAGGTCGCGCGCACGATAAACCGAGCCCATGCCACCAACCCCGATCACCTCTTGGATCACGTAGCGGTTAACGAGCGTAACCCCGGTCAAAACTTGTTGACTCGGTGTTTCGCCGCCGGCGTCTTCTTCGAGTGGATTGGTGATATTCCTTGTGTTGTCCAGACCGGCCTCCTTGTGCGCACAGAACTTGTATGAATTATAGCCACCAAAGAAGGAAATAGCAACATGTCTTTTTATTTTCTGCCCTTGCAGGGATGTCAGCTTTAGGGCAAAATACAATCCGGAGTGTCGAAATGAAAGTATTGGCTGTCAGTGACCAGATTGATGAACGCATCTACACCCCCCAGGTCCGGGAGCGTTTCGGTGACGTGGATCTCGTGGTCGGCTGCGGCGATCT
>JBDRTP010000455.1:0-9635 GCA_043823965.1 Chloroflexota bacterium | reverse complement strand
CAGGAATGCTGCTGGTGGCGGATGTTTTAGCCCGCGTTGTCCTTGCACCCCAGGAATTGCCGGTTGGCATCGTGACAGCTCTCGTTGGCGCGCCGTTCTTCCTGTGGGTATTACGGAGAGCCAAGAATCAAGGGTACTGGTGATTTCGGATTTCGGATTGGTGAAGGATGTTGAAGATAGAAGGATTGTCGGTTTCGTATGGTACACGCCGTGTGCTGCATGATGTTTCGCTGGAAGTCTGTTCCGGCGAGGTGCTGGCGCTTATCGGCCCGAACGGAGCCGGCAAGTCCACGCTGGTGCGCGCCGTCAGCGGCGTGATCCCATTGTTGGGCGGGAAAATCCGCACCAACGGCGACGACCTGGCAGCCATCCCGCCCATGCAGCGCGCCCGCTATCTGGCCGTGGTGCCGCAGGCGGTTTCCCTGCCGCCGGCTTTCACCGTCTGGGAGACGGTGCTTATGGGCCGCACGCCGTATCTCAACTTCCTCGGCCAGGCCTCCGCCAGCGATGAAGAGCGGGTGCAACATGCATTGGAACGCGTCGCAGCCCTCGACCTGGCCGAGCGGCGCGTCGGTGAACTTTCGGGCGGCGAGCAGCAGCGCGTCTTGCTGGCGCGCGCCCTGGCGCAGTCCACACCCATCCTTTTGCTCGACGAGCCGACCGCCCACCTTGATTTGCAGTACCAGGTCAACTTAATGGAAACGGTGCGCCAATTGGCGCATTGCGATGGGCTGGCTGTGTTGATCGCCCTGCACGACTTGAACCTGGCTGCGCGCTACGCCGACCGCGTCGCGCTGCTGGTTGGCGGAGAAATCAAAGCCGTAGGGACGCCGCGCCAGGTGTTGACTCCCGACTTGATCTCGGCGGCGTATCATTTGCCGGTCGCGGTTATTTCCCATCCCTTTGCAGATGCACCGCTGGTGCTGCCAGCATCGGGTAATAGCAGGTGACAGTCACCTTACGAGACTTAATTGGCCGATAAACTGTTCTGTGGGTTGTTCTGATGGAATCGGCTCGCCATGCTTGCGCAGGCTGGCGCAATAGGCCTGGATGGCATCTTCAGCCATTTCGCGCGCCTCCTCCAACGTATGTCCTTCTGTATAGCAGCCCGGCAAAGATGGGACAGACACCAGATATTCGCCTTCCGGCTGGCGCTCAATGACGATAGTAAATTTGTATTCGGTCATCCTGGCCTCCTCGTGAAAGTGCATCAGGATTATAGCACGCCCTTTATAACTCGAATGAATCTCCCGGCTTGAGCACATGCACTTGTGCGCCAGTTTCTTTGGCGACGCGAGTTGCCCACGCCTTGGGGTCTTGCGCGATCAGATCCCAGGTCCCGAAATGGATCGGGATGACATGTTTTGGGGTCAGCAGTTTCACGGCGCGTAAAGCATCTTCCGGGCCCATGGTGTAATTGTCGCCGATGGGGAGCACGGCCAGGTCCAGCCCTTCCTCGCCTATCAGTTTCATATCGCCAAACAGGCCGGTGTCCCCAGCGATGTAGATTTTTTGGCCGTCGTTAGTGGTCAGCAGGAAGCCGGCCGGGTTGCCGCCATAGGAGCCATCCGGCAGGCCGGAGCCGTGCAGCGCCAGGGTCAGCTTGAGATAGCCAAAGGGGTGTTGATAGCCGCCGCCCAGGTGCTGCGCGTGGACCTTCACGCCCTGTTTGCCCAGCCACCCGGCGATCTCGGCGTTGCTGATGACGGTGGCGGCGGTGCGCCTGGCGATGGCGACCGTATCGCCGAGGTGGTCGCCGTGGCCGTGGGTGACCAGGATGAAATCGGCTGTAACTTTATCGGCGCTGGCGGTGGCGGCTGGGTTGCCAGTGAAATAGGGGTCAATCAGGAGTTGGTAGCCGCCAGTCTCCAGGCTAAGGGCGGCGTGGCCGTACCAGGTGAGTTTGTTGGTCATAGTTACCTCCATCGTCTTGAGAAGTTAGCTTAAGTATAGGCAAAAAGGGGGTGCAGGTCAAATTTTTGTTGGCATAGTGAGCGAATAGTTCTATAATGGTAGCCAGTAGGCTACCATTATCCGAATTGATGACCTTCGCCGAAGGCGATAAAATCATCGTGCTGGCGGAGAAATGATCACAATAAAGTTCGGGCGACAGTTCAACTGTCGCCCGAACCTTAGAACGCCCGGCGTTTCCGGGCGCTCAGCGTTCTGGCCTTCGGATGCAGAGAAGTGTGTCGCACATGCCCAGACACAGCCGCTAAAAATGCAGACCTCCAGGGCGGGCATGTGTAGCCAAGTGCGCACCGGTTTCAAAAGGGGGGACTAATGCTCAACGAAGCGCAGGCCATCCCGCCCCAGCGTGGCCATCGGCGAGCAAGACGTGAACGGTCACGGCTCTTCTTTCCTTTCACGCCGGCCGAAGAGGCACAACAAGCCATACAGGCTTTCTACATCAATCCCATGCTCCTTCCAAAACGCTTTCGCCTGGGGTGTGTGGAAGGCGCGGAAATCATTGGAGAGCACCACGTTTGGGTCGGCGACCAGGGCGGCGGCGAAGATGGGGGCGTCATCGATGTCCGTCACCACAGGCAAGACAGCCCCTATTTCCTCGGGCGTGGGCCAACGACTGAGTTGATCGGTAAAAGGAGCGAGAAAGGCCAGGAAATGGGCGCGCTGCTCTGGAAAATCCTGATCCATGACCTCTTCCAGTTCATCCACCACTGCGCGGCTGAGAATGAAATCAAAAGCGCCCTGGTCGTAAAGTTGGAGAACTTCCCCGCCCAGGCTGATCTGACCCTGACGGTCGCGAGGAAAGACGATCATCGCCACCAACGCGCCGGTGTCGGGGAAGACGCGAGGCTTTGACATGAACGCTACAACCCTCGCGCCGCCTCGATCGCCTGATGATAACGTTCTTGCCAGATGCGCCGCCGCACTTCCCTGACGTGGCGCATCAGTTCTTCCTCGGTCAGACCTTTCGCCTGGGCCGCGGGCGCCAACATGTCACTCAATTCCTTAAGTGGGAAACGTCCCTTTTCCTGGACGAGATAAGTTTCCAACGCCTCGACGGCCAGTTGGTTCAGCGAAAGATATCTTTCCGATGCGGCCTGAGAAAACTCCCGGTGAAGTTGCGAGGGCACGCGCAAGGTAATGCGCCGGATGTTATAAGCTGCTTTCATTAGTTCATTCCTTTCTGAACCATCATAGCAGCATTGTAGCAGCACATTATTGAGATGTCAATCTAACCATTAACGCTCAACACGCGGCGCAATCCAAACTGCCCAGTCTTGTGCAGCAGAATCAAGGGCATACACCACAAAGCCAAATCGCACAGTCTGGCCGACAATCCCTGAAAGGTCTACATCCACGGATCGCAGTGTGCCATCGCAAGATTCGTTCCAAAAACCCAGATTATTAACGGTGCCGCCTACTTTGTAATTGAGATTAAACTGCACGTTGCCCACCCCACAGGTGCCGTCAGCCTTGAGCCGGAAGCCAAATTGTGCGCGGAAGCGGTCGCCGCTCTGCACTGTGTAGTCCGGGAATCGCCCCCGGATAGCTCCATCGTCCACCCATTTAGGATGCATTTCCAGGATCTTGCCGGGGGGTACTATACCACCTTCCACCTTAAAGCCCTCGCGGTACATGGCAAAGCCACAGGGATCAGTGTCCGGGCCGCCAAAGGTCAGCACCTTAGAGATGCCGGGGCATTCAGCCGAGGAAGCACCATCCGCAGTCCACTCTGCCGAAGGCGCCTGGCCGATGAAATTGTAGGTCACCACCGGGCCGGTGATAGGCGTGACCGTAGGCGTGGGAGCGATCACATCAATCTTCACCCAGACTGTTGCGAACAAAACGTTAGCCGCACTACGCATTTTCCAGTAGCCGGTGTATGTACCCGCTGTGGCCGGGGCGGTCATCGGCACCGGAATTTCAACGGTCTGCCCGGGCAGAACTTCACCTGTCATATAGACCGGGGACGAAGCGCCCATGGCATTGCCGCTGTCGAATACAAGCGCATAAGCGGTGGTCCACTTACAGACGCCAACATTTTTCAACCGCCAGATCTTTGTGAACGCCGCGCCGGGTGCGAAGTCGGTGCCATCCGGCACGGTCTCGCTGACGAATGCGATCTTATCGCAGACGGGTGTGGCTGAAGGAACGATCGTATTCGTGGGAATGGCTGAAGGAACAAGTGTATCCGTGGGGACAGGTGGGAGAGGCGCCGCTTGGGTGAGCGTTGGCGCAAGAGGGGGTGCTCCTGTACCTTGCGCCGGGGGTTGGCCTTACCTTGCTTCGAAAATGCTAACACTCTCGATGTGGTACGTTTGGGGGAACAGATCGAATGGCGTGACCTGCTTCAGCCGGCACCCTCCTGCGATCAGCCGCGCCGCATCCCGCGCCAGCGTGGCCGGGTCGCACGAGACGTAAGCCAGCGTAGCGGGACGAAAGGCCAGGATCGCGTCGAGAACGAGGCGGTCGAGGCCGGTCCGCGGAGGGTCGAGCAATATGATCTCAGGCTGTGCGTCCAACGCCGGCAGCACCTGCTCGGCATGAGCCTCGTAGAGTTCTACGTTCTCGAACTCGTCCAGATTGACAACGAAATCCTCGCAGGCCGAGGGGGATGATTCGATGCCGATCAGCCGTTTGACGTGCGGGGCAAGGAAGGCGCTGAACAGGCCCACACCGCAGTAGACATCCAGCAAATTGGCATTGGGTGAGATCGGTAGATTGGTGAGCAGGTGGTTGACCAGCGCCGCGGCCATCGGGGTGTTGACCTGAAAAAATGAAGCCGCGGAAACGCGGAAGGGACGGCCGAGGACGTTGATGAAAATGTGGTCGTCACCTGCCAGCACAACAGTATCTTCTTCGTAAAGATGCACGACTGAAACATCCGCCTCGATTTCCAGTTCAGGCGGATTGGGATTATCGCTTTCCAGGACGAGCATCACATCCTCGTCCGCGCCCAGGCGCAGGGAGACGCGCTGGATGCCGGTATCAGGGTCGAATCCAAGTTGCGGCCAGAGGGAGTTGATGGGGTCTTCGGGCAGGTGGCATTCGGTAATCGGGATAACATTCTCCCCTCTCCTTTCAGGAGCCCCGTCGGGGTGCTTCGCGAAGGGGCCGGGGCCTGTCCTGAGCAAAGTCGAAGGAGTGAGGTCTACAAATCCCAATTTCCCGCTTTGGGTCAAATGGAATTGCACATGATTGCGATAATTCCATTCGGATGGTGAAGGAACAATCGGCCTGACGGGCGGATTCTGGATGTGCCCGACGCGCTCCAGTTGGTCGCGCAGGATGGCTTCTTTGACCCGAAGTTGCGCCACGTATGGCATGTGCTGGTAATGGCAGCCGCCGCAGGCTGCCCTCACCCCTAACCCCTCTCCCAGCCCCCTTCGGGGGTGCTGCGCGAGGAGAGGGGGAAAGAAGTGCTTGCATCTTGGCGTTATCCGCTGCGGCGAGGCTTCCAGCACTTCGAGCAATTCGGCGCGGGCGTAGCCGCGCCTTTCCTTCACCAGACGCAGGCGGACGCGTTCACCGGGCAGGGCATAAGGGACGAAGACAGCACGACCATCGGGAAGGCGTCCCATTGCGTCTCCGCCGTAAACGAGGGCTTTGAGGGCGATTTCGTATTCGGAGGGCATGGACGAAACCCGGTTGTCAGCTCCTACTTCCGAGTAGGACTACGGCAGGAAGAGGGCGAGAATCTGATTCTGGAAGAGGGCCAGGACGATAAGAATGATAAGGAACGAACCGGCCAGAACGCCGATGCGCTTCAATTCACGCTTGACGATGCTGTAATCCGGGTTGAATTCCGTCCTGGCGGACAGAGAAGCTGAGGCGGATGCGGGCCGGTTGGCTTGACGTTTACTTTTCTTGCTCATGGGTTCTCCTACGGGATTTGAAGTTTTGCGAAGACAACGATACGTTTGTTGTCAATCAAATAAGGATAACAGGAAATCAATGTGAGGGTCGGGTCACTGGTCGGCGCCATAACCTCGACCTGGGTCGGCTCGACGATCTGGCTGTCGCTGATGACATACACGTATTGCCGGTTTATGGTGAATATAATAATAGTATTTCCGGGTTCGAGTTCATCCAGCCTTTTGAATACTTCTCCATAAACATCGTTGTGCCCAGAAAGCACTATGTTACCTGTTTGACCAGGGTTAGCTGAACCAATATACTGGCCGACGCCCTTCTTCAACTGGTCCCAGCCATCGCCCTGAACGACAGGGGCATCCACCTGAATAGTTGGGACCTGGATGCGGATCGCCTGCTCCGGGCCGCGTGTCGGGATGGGCAGGTTTGCCAACGACTGCACCAGCGGGCGCAGGTGCTCGGGGATCTCGGCCTCGTTGGGTTGCGCGCCGCCGGGCGAAGTGGGCGGCGTATGGCCGGAGGGCAGGACGACCGCCGTGATGAGCGGTGTGGGCGAGAGCGTCGGCTGTTGCAGTGCGGCAGCCACCTCTTGATTCAATGTGCGCAGTAAACCCATCCCATTGAACAGGATGCCGGCCAGTCCCACCACAGCCAGGATCTCGACAACCAGCAGGATACGATCCATCCAGCGGCGGCGCGGGGACCTGGCCGATTCAGGAAGCAGGCTCTCTTCCGGCGTCTCGTCCAGCGGGCTTGTTCGCCACTCTTCGAGAGCGGCTGGCGGCAGGTCAGGAGCCAGCATCACCGCCCGGCCGGTGCGGCGGAAGCGTTCCAGTCGCTGCCGGCGGGCGACACGCCGTTTATCCAGCAGCAGGCGGCGCAGTTCCTGTTCTGAGAGTTCTTCGGGCAATTTTGGCTTGCTCACAGGCGGGGATTATACCGCACCTGCTGCGCCGTTTAGAGACTTCGGAAGTCTGGGTGCAAAATGGATATTGTCAGGAAGCAACCGTCCCGCAGGTTTTGAAAGACGGTCAAATTGGCTCAATCCAACCTGCGGGACGTTCTGGTCTAACTCATTTGAAACATACCCAAAATGGGTATTGTCGGTCTTCCCAATTGCTGTATAATGAAACTATCTCATCCACCTGTGCTCGAAAGATCAGCTCAGGCCTCGTGCTGAAATGGAGGTTCATATGGCATACAGTTATACCAATAAACGCGGCGTCATCTACTTCTTGCACGCCAAGGCGACCATAACGAAGACAGGTAAAACCCAGACGCTCTACTTTTTCTCCAAGGAAAAGAAAGCGGGCGTATTGGAGGCTGTACCTCAGGGCTACAAAGTTAGTGAAACAGTCAATGGCCTGCCGGTGCTGAAGAAGACATAGCAGCCGAAGGCCTACCGAGTAGGTGCTGTGCGCCGAGTAGGTGCTGCGCACAGCACCTACTCGGCGCACTCGGCAGAAAGGTTTGAGATCCAAGGCTCCCCGGATGGGGAGCCTCTTTTTCCTCTGCCCGGCGACTAGAAGTCCGTCTTTAGGCGAGCATTGCCGTTTTGATAAGTACTGGGTATAATATAGCTCTTTATCCGGGCGGGTAGCTCAGTTGGTTAGAGCACACGGTTGACATCCGTGAGGTCGTAGGTTCGAGCCCTATTCCGCCCACTTGCCAGTGATCAGTTTTCAGTGATCAGTGGTCAGTAAAAAGAAGCGCGATGACCGGGACGAGTAAGCGGAGCCGGAAGCCGACAGGGAGAGCAGGCCAATGACTGAGAACCTTCTCCGGCAGCCACCGCCGAAAACCACCCGCGAGCGTGGAACAGAACAGTGAACAGTGATCAGTAACCAGTGTTCAGTCAGTAAGGGAAACGGTTGGCCCCGTTAGCGGCTCACAGAGATAAGTCCGAAGAGACCCCAAAGGTCTCGGCCCCCTTCGGGGGTGCTTCGCGAAGACCTTTAGGGTCTAGGGCTTAACCTGGGTGGAACCGCGTGAGAACTCTCTCGCCCCAGAATGGGCGAGGGTTTTTGTTTAACCGCAGAGCACGCAAAGAACGTGGAGAAAAAAAACTCTGCGCACTCCGCGCTCTCCCTGGACTGCAGGGCAGGCTGCGGTGAAAATTAAGGAGGTAGTTATGGCTGAGAAAAAACAAGAACGCTACGAAGACAGTGACCTGTACCGCATCCGCCACTCCGCTGCGCACGTCATGGCGCAGGCAGTGCTGGAATTTTATCCCGGCGCCAGGTACAGCATCGGCCCGCCGGTCGAAAATGGTTTCTATTACGACTTTGACCTGCCGCAACCCATCGCGCTCGAAGACCTGGAAAAGATCGAAAAACGGATGCGCCAGATTATTGCCGGAGGCCATGCTTTCCAGAAAAAGGTTATTTCCCCCGAGGAAGCCCGCCAGATTTTCAAAGACCAGCCTTACAAATTGGAATTGATCGAGGGTCTGGAAAAAGGCGGCTTCGACGAGTACGGGGAGCCGCTGGCAGAAAAGCCGGAAATTTCGATTTATCAGCACGACACGTTTACCGACTTGTGCCGCGGCCCGCACGTCGAGTCGACGCGTAAAATCAACCCGGCAGCCATAAAATTGATGTCCATCGCCGGGGCTTACTGGCGCGGTGATGAGCACAACAAGATGCTGACGCGCCTCTACGGCACGGCCTGGCGCACGCCGGATGAACTCAAAAACTACATCAAGATGCTCGCGGAAGCCAAAGCGCGTGACCACCGCAAACTGGGCAAGGAACTGGAGATCTTCACGTTCGATGATGAAGTCGGGCCGGGCCTGCCGCTCTGGCTGCCGAACGGCGGCGTGCTCATCGAAGAGCTGGAAAAACTGGCAAAAGAAATGGAAGAAAAGGCCGGTTACGTGCGCGTCCGGACGCCGAATCTCAGCAAGGAAGACCTGTTCCTGCATTCCGGCCACCTGCCTTATTACGCCGAGAGCATGTACCCGCCCATGGAACTGGAAGGCGTGCGCTATTACGTCAAGCCGATGAACTGCCCGATGCATCACAAGATCTATGGTTCCAAGCCGCGCTCCTATCGTGACTTGCCGATCCGGCTGGCGGAATATGGCACCTGTTACCGCTATGAGAAGTCGGGAGAGTTGTTTGGGTTGATGCGTGTCCGCTCGATGCAGATGAACGATGCCCATATCTACTGCGCCGAGGAGCAGTTCGAGCAGGAATTCATGGCCGTGATCGGCCTGTACCACAAATACTTCGCACTGTTCGGCATAGAGAAGTTCGTCATGCGCCTGAGCCTGCACGGCAAACAGGGACTGGGCAAGAAGTACGTGGACAACGAGCGCCTGTGGCTGAAGACCGAGGAAATGGTGCGCCGCGCCATGTCCAACGGCAGCGTGCCATTTGTGGAGGTGCAGGACGAAGCCGCTTTCTACGGCCCGAAAATTGACGTGCAAATCTGGAGCGCCATCGGCAAGGAATTCACGCTGGCCACCAACCAGGTGGACTTTGCCCAGCCGGCCCGCTTCGACCTCGTTTTTATGAACCGGAACGGGGTCGAGGAGACGCCGCTGTGCATCCACCGCGCCCCGCTCAGCACCCACGAGCGCATGATCGGCTTCCTGCTCGAACATTACGCCGGTAATTTCCCGGTCTGGCTCTCGCCCGAACACGTCCGCCTCATCCCGATCACTGACAACCAGAACGAGTACGCGGAGCGGATCGTCAGCCAGCTGCGTGACGTGGGCGTCCGCGCCAGCGCGGACGTGGGCGCGCAGCGGATGAATGCCAAGATCCGCGATGCCCAACTGATGAAGGTGC